>DATIDB010000022.1:0-5041 GCA_035456545.1 Alphaproteobacteria bacterium
CAGAGTGCGGATCGCCGCCTCGGTCGTATGCGGCTCGGGCACATAGCCGAGCAACAGGAACCCGACCTGCGCCGCCGGATCGGTCCCCGCCGGGATCGCGCGCGACCGGCGCAGCGCCTTCACCTGCGAGGCGAAGCGCAGGGTTCCGCTCGCGCCATCCTCGGCATAGTAGAAGGGCAGGATGCCGAAATGGTCGCGCGCGGCGAAGAGCCGCCTGCGAGGCGCGTCCCAGATGGCGAAAGCGAACATGCCGCGCAGCCGCTCCACCATCGCCGGTCCGTCGCGGTCGTAGAGATTCAGCAGGACTTCCGTGTCGGACTCTGTTCGAAAGCTTCGGCCAGCTCCGGCCAATTCGGCCCGCAGCGCCTTGTAGTTGGTGATCTCGCCGTTGAAGACGATGACGAGACCGCTCTCGGCCAAGGCCATCGGCTGGCTGGCTCGCGCGGTGGGGTCGATCACCGCCAGACGCCGATGCGCCAGCCCCACGCTCCCGTCCCCCGCGACCCAGAGGCCCGACCCGTCCGGGCCCCGTGTCGCCATGGCGTCGCGGATGGCGAGCAACTCGCTGGGATCGACGGGAGCCGATCCCGACGCGAGCGCCGCTATTCCGGCAATGCCGCACATGACCCGGAGATGCGCATGAAAGACCCGCAACCTTGCGGAGGGAGCACGGATAGATTTAGTCCAAGTCAGGATATAAAACAATCTTCTTAGAGATTCATGATTTCTGAAAAATGTATTTTTATGCCTATCGCCGCCCTTATATGTGCCGCGCCCGCCACGGGGCTATAGTCCCGCGGGCCGCCGCCACCGGCGGGACCGCCGGAGCATTCTCACCGTCATGCGCATCCTCCACGTCATCGGCGATCTCGCGCCCGAGTCCGGCGGTCCGGCGAAGGCCTGCGTGGAGATGGCGCGCGCCCTGGCGCGCCGCGGTCACGAAGTCTCGGTCGCGACCACGGATTTCTCGCCGAGCCGGGGGCGGGCCGTGCCCGAGATCGCACCCGAGCCTGGCTTTGCGCTGCATGTCTTCCCCCTTTCCGTCCCGCGTCGTTGGCTCGCGTCATGGCGCATGCGCAACGCGCTGCCGGAGCTGATCGGCGCGGCCGAGATCGTGCACATCCATTCCCTCTACCTGTTCCATAGCTGGGCGGCCGGGACGCTCTGCCGGCGCATGGGCGCGCCCTACATCATTCGCCCGCACGGCACGCTGGACCCGCTGATCCACCGGCGGCACCGCTGGCGCAAGCGCGTGATGGAGCTGGCGTTCCAGGACCGGCTTCTGCGCGATGCGGCGGCCATCCACTACACGAGCGCCGAGGAACGGCGGCTGGCCGAGCCGTTCGTTCACGGAGCGCCCGGGATCGTGATTCCGCTCGGGCTGGAATTGGAGGACTATGCCGCCCTGCCGCCGCCAGGCGCCTTCCGCAGCCGTCATCCGGAGATCGGGGAGCGGCCGATCCTGCTCTTCCTCGGGCGCCTCAACTTCAAGAAGGGCCTCGACGTGCTGATCGACGCCGCCGCCCGGCTCGCGGCCGAGGGGATCGAGGCGCATCTGGTGCTTGCCGGGCCGGATGGCGGGATGGAGACCGCCGCGCGCCGATGGGTCGCGCAAGCGGGCCTGCAAAGCCGAGCGACCTTCACCGGCATGCTGACCGGACGGGACAAGCTCGCCGCGTTGCGGGATGCGGCCCTGTTCCTGCTCCCTTCGGCAAGCGAGAATTTCGGAATCGCGGTGGTCGAGGCCATGGCCTCAGGGACGCCGGTCATCGTCTCCGACCGCGTCAACATCTGGCGCGAGATCGTCGAGGACGGGGCGGGGCTGGCGGCTCCGCCCGAGGCAGAGGCGTTCGCCCGCGCCGCGATCCGCCTCTTGCGGGATGAGCCGGCGCGGCGGGCGATGGGCCAGGCGGCCGCCGCCTCGGTCGCCAAGCGCTACCGCTGGAGCGTCATCGCGGCGGAGCTGGAGCGGGCTTATGAGCGGCTCGCGGCGAGGCGTGGAGCTGCGGATGGCCGCGCGCGGGCCGCGGCGCGCTGCTAGAATCGGATCCCATGCCGGTCTCCGTCGTCATCCTCACCTTCAATTCCGCCGCGACGCTGCCGCAGACGCTGGCCGCCGCCAAGCGCGTCTCCGACGATCTGCACGTGGTGGATTCCTTCAGCACGGACGAGACGGTCGCGCTTGCGCGCGCCGCCGGGGCCACGGTCGTGCAGCACGCCTTCGAGCGCTACGATGCGCAACGAAACTGGGCGATCGAGACCCTGCCGCTGAAGCATGAATGGGAATTGCACCTGGACGCCGATGAGCGCCTGACCGACGCGCTCGCAACCGAGATCAGCCGGGTGCTCGCCTCCGCCCCCGCGGAGATCGACGGCTACATGATCCCGCGGCTCATCCATTTCCTCGGCGCGCCGATCCGGCACGGTGGCATGTACCCGAACTGGCATCTGCGGCTGTTCCGCCGCGGCAAGGGGCGCTGCGAGCGGCGACTCTACGACCAGCACTTCCTCCTTCCGGGCGGCGGGCGCACGGCGAAGCTGCGCGAGCCGATGATCGACGACATGCGCATGAGCCTCGAGGAGTGGACACGCCGGCATCTGCGCTGGGCGGAGGCGCAGGCGAGCATGGCGGTGGACGGCGGCGGCGAGGGCGAGATCCCCGGCCGCTGGACCGGGTCGTCCATCGAGCGCAAGCGCGCGCTGCGGCGATTCTACGGCGGCGTGCCGCCGATGCTGCGGCCGTTCCTTCTCTTCGCCTATCGCTACGTGTTCCGCCTCGGCTTCCTCGACGGCAGGCCGGGGCTGGTCTTCTTCGTGCTCCAGACCTTCTGGTTCCACTTCTTCGTCGACGCGCGGATCTACGAGCGCCGTCTGACGCAGCCGCGCTAGCCTCGGCGGCCGGTCCATGCGCCTCTTGATCTACGGGCTGAATTTCGCGCCGGAGCCGACCGGCGCCGGCAAGTTCACCGGCGAGATGGCGGCCTGGCTCGCCGCGCGCGGCCACGATGTGCGCGCGCTTTCCGCGCCGCCCTACTATCCGAGCTGGAAGCTGGACCGCGGCGTCCCGCTCTGGCGCGGAGAGATGTGGCAGGGCGTGCGCGTCCACCGCGCGCCGCTTTATGTGCCCGAGCGACCGAGCGGCCTTGCCCGCATCGGCCATCTCCTCTCCTTCGCGGCCAGCAGCCTTCCTGTGGCCTGGTGGCAGGCCGCCTCGTTCCATCCTCAGGCGGTGATCGCCGTCGCGCCGACATTGATGACGGCGCCGGGCGCGCTCGCGGCGGCGGCGCTCGCCCGCGCGCGGACCTGGCTGCATCTCCAGGACTTCGAGACCGATGCGGCCTTCGGGCTCGGGCTCGTTTCGGGGAGCGGCATCCGGCGCGCGGCCCTGGCGGGGGAGGCGCGGATCCTGCGGTCGTTCGACCGCGTCTCGACCATTTCCGAGCCGATGCGGCGGCGCCTGGTGGAAAAGGGCGTCGCGCCGGACCGGACGCGGCTGCTGCCCAACTGGGTCGACCTCTCCGTGATACGGCCGCTGCCGGGTCCCAGCCCTTTGCGCGCGGAGCTTGGAATTCCGGCCGATGCGGTGGTGGTGCTCTATGCGGGCACGCTGGGCGAGAAGCAGGGGCTGGAGATCGTTCCCGACCTCGCGCGCACCCTCGCCGATACGCCCTCGATCGTCATCGCCGTGGCCGGCGAAGGTCCGGCGAAAGCGCGCCTTGCCGAGGCCGCTCGGTCTCTCCCGCGCCTACGGCTTTTGCCCTTGCAGCCGGTCGAGCGGCTCAACGACCTTTTGAATCTCGCCGACCTGCATCTCCTTCCCGAACGTCCCGAGGCGGCCGATCTCGTGATGCCCTCCAAGCTCGGCGGGATGCTGGCCAGCGGCCGTCCGGTGATCGCGGCCGTGCGCGGGGATGGGGCCGTGGCCGCTGCCCTGGCGGGGGGAGCGGGGGTGGTGACGCCGCCGGGCGACGCCGTGGCCCTGGCCGATGCGATCCGAACGCTCGCCGGAGATGCGGCGCGCCGGGCCCGGCTCGGCAAGGCCGCCCGGGCGGCCGCCGAGCGCGATTGGGACCGCGAGGCCATTCTCACTCGTTTCGAAACAGACCTTATTTCAATCATAAAATAATTCGATCTCTGAATTATTTTGTTAATCCTTGGACGACAAATTACTCTCGTCCTCGAATTGGTCTCTGGAGCCTGGTGTTGTCATGGCGGCCAGCGCCGCAGCCCTCTACCGCGCCGAGTTCGCGCGGCATCTCGCGGTCGCGGAAGCGACGGCGGCCGCCCTCGAATCCGCGTTCCTGCGCCTGGTGACCCTGGCCGCGGTCACGTTGGTCTCGGGCGGCAAGCTCATCTTCTTCGGCAATGGGGGCAGCGCGGCCGATGCACAGCATCTGGCCACCGAGCTGTCGGTGCGCTACCGCGCCGACCGCAAGGCCCTGCCCGCGATCGCGCTCAGCGCCGACGGGGTGCTTCTCACCGCGGCGGGGAACGATCTCGGCTTCGAGCTGGTCTTCTCCCGCCAGATCGAGGCGCTGGGCCGGCCGGGCGATCTCGCGATCGCGCTCTCGACCAGCGGCAAGAGCCCCAACGTGATCGCCGGGTTGCGCGCCGCGCGCGCGGCGGGGCTGTCGACCGCGGCCTTCGGCGGCGGCAAGGGCGGCGTGCTTCCCGCGCTCGCCGATCCGGTGCTGCTGGTCCCCTCCGATCAAATCTCGCGCATTCAAGAGATGCACATCACCTTGGGCCACATGCTCTGCGCCGCCCTCGAGCGCGAGCTGGGCTTTTCCGAATCCTGACCGACGATGGACGGGTCGCCGCCAAGCCCCGACCGGACGGCGGCGCTGCTGGAGGCGATCTCCGGCGTGCGGTTGCTCTGCCTCGGCGACGTCATGCTCGACCGCTTCGTCCATGGGCGCGTGGAGCGCACCTCGCCCGAGGCGCCGATCCCGGTCCTGGCCATCGCCGGTGAGGCGGAGCTGCCGGGCGGAGCGGCCAATGTCGCGCGCAACGCCGCAGCTCTGGGCGCGAGCGTCGCGCT
>DATIDB010000023.1:0-13123 GCA_035456545.1 Alphaproteobacteria bacterium
AATGGCGGAAATTCCAGGAGCTGCTGGACCGCACCTATGCCGACTTCCTGACCAAAGTGCGGGAGGGGCGCAAGCTCGACGCCGACAAGGCGGAGGCGGCGGCGGGCGGGCGCATCTGGACCGGCGAGGACGCTCTGAAAGCGGGGCTGGTCGATCGCATCGGCGGCCTGGCCGAGGCCGTCGCGACGGCCAGGGAGCTGGCCAAGATCCCGCCCGAGCGCGCGACGGCCCTGGTGCCCTTCCCCGCCGAACGCGACTTCTTCGAGATCGTCACCGAGGAGCTGTTCGGGACGAGCGCGCCGGCGACGCGGCGCGGCGTCGCGACGCTGCTGCGCGCTGTGGACACAGTCGCGCCGCTCGCCGAGCGCCTCGCGCCGCTGATCGAGGCGCGCGAGCGGAGGCTTCTGGCGCCGGAGGCGATGCAGGTGCGGTGACCTTACTCCCGCGCGCCGCGCGGGAGAGGTCGCGAGAACTTTGGTCCGAGCGGGTGATGGCCTTCGGCTACCACCATCCTTCCCACGCCATATAACAGCGCAGGCTGTCGGGAAGAAGCAGCCCGTCGTTTTCTGCGATGTGGAACTCCAGGCCCCAGATCTGCGGGTCCTCTTCGGCGCCGCGGAGGATGCACCCTCATCGGCACCGCTTCGCTGCGAAGGAGGACGTCCAGGATTTCTTCGGTGTCCGGCGCCATGCGCAGCTCGGCTCCTTCCTGAGGCGCATCGAGAGAACAGGCCGTGACGGCGAGCAGCCAGGCCGAAGCAATGACCATCCGCGCGATCATGGCGTGCCCGGACAGACGAAACTGCTGGCCAGCACGAGGCCGTCGCTCTGGCGGATCATGAACATCACCCCGTAATTGACATAGGCCTCGCCGCCGTCACCGGTCGGGAACATGATCGTCGCCTGCCACAGCTTGCCGACCGGAGCCTCGCGCGGGATGAGGTCCACATCGACGAAGTTCACACCGCCCGGCTCCTGCCACGAGATCAATCCGGCCAGATAGCGGCCCAGGGTGGCGGACTTGGTGTCCTCGACCAGCCCCTTGCACCAGGAGTGTCCCGCCAGCGGCTCCTCCTGCATGCGGGTCGCCGCCTCGATCACATCGGCGCGGGTCGGCGGTAGACGGCGCACGCGGAATTCGGACGCGGCCGGTTCATCCGAAGCGCAGCCGGCCACGAGGAATGCGAGGACAAGCAGCGGAGGGCGCATGCGCCGCCTATCGCCCTCGCACGCAGCGGAAGGTATCGGCCAGCACCAGCCCGTCCGGCTGCCGCATCAGGAACTCCAGCCCCTGCGCCTCCCGCTCGCCGGCATGGATGAGCACACGGCTCCGCCACAAGGCGCGCTCCTGCCCCGTTTCCGGGAGGGTCGCGATCTCGATCCAGTTCACGCCCGGCCCGTCCGTGGCGATTTCGTAGGGTCCGGTGAGCAGTCCGGCCAGATAGCGGCCGAGCGTGCGATCCTTCTCCTGCGGGTCCCAGTCGCAATCCGGGTCGGCCGAGAGCGATACGGCCTCGCTGAGGATCAACGCCTCGAGGATATCGGTGCGATCCGGCGGCCGATGGCCGATCCTGACCTGCGGGCCGGCATCGGGCGGGACGGCGACGCAGCTTGCGAGGAGCAGCGAGAGAAGCGGAACGGATCGGCGCGGCATGAGGGCGGCCAAGGCAAGATGCGTGCGTCGCCAGTATGAATGAATTCTAATGAAAGGACCACCACCGCCGATTGTGAGCGGCGATCAGCGCCGCAGAAGCGCCGCCAGCTCCAGATGCGGCGACCAGAGGAACTGGTCGACCGGCACGACGCGCTCCAGCCGGAAGCCGCCTTGGGTCAGCATCCGGACGTCGCGCGCGAAGGTCGCGGGATTGCAGGAGACCATCGCCACCGCCGGCACCTTGGACGACGCGAGCTCAGAGCATTGCGCCTTGGCGCCCGCGCGCGGCGGGTCGAGCACGACGGCGTCGAACGCGTTCAATTCCTCCGCGCGCAGCGGGTCGCGCGCGAGGTCGCGCGCGAGCGTGCGCACGGGCAGTTGGCCGCGCCGCGCCGCGGCGGCGAGTGCGGCCAGCGCCGCCTCATCGCCCTCGACGCCCAGCACGGCGTCGGCGCTCTGCGCCAGCGGCAGCGTGAAGGTGCCGAGCCCCGCATAGAGATCGGCGATGCGGCGCGCGCCTTGCGTCATCGCCAGGACTTCCTCGATGAGCGCCGCCTCCCCTTCCGCGCTCGCCTGGAAGAAGGCGCCGGGCGGCGGCTCGACCGCGACCTCGGCAAAGCGCAGCAGCGGAGCGCGCCGAATGGCGATCGGCTGCGGCGCGGCCTTCTCTCCGGTGCGCCAGCTCACCCGCGCCAGATCGAGCCGTTCGGCCAGCGCCGCCAATCCTTCGCGCACCGCCAAGGAGGGCGCGCCGGCGGCGGTGACCAGCAAGTCGATCCCGCTCTCGGTCAGGCTCGCATCGAGCGCCCATTCGGCGTTCGGCGGGTCGAGCCCCGCGAGCATCGGCGGAGCATCGAGCGCGAACCGCTCCAGGCTCGGGCGCAGCACCGGACATTCGGCAACCGATACGATGCGGTGGCTCCCGCGCTCGCGGAAGCCGAGCGTGACGCCGCGTCCGCCGAACCGCGCGACGAAGCCCGCGCGGCGTCGCGCCCGCGGGGGCGTATGGCGGATGGGCTCGATCGGCGCCTCCAAGCCCTGCCGCCGCAGCGCGGTTCGCAGGAGCTCGACCTTCCAATTCGCATAGCCCTCATCCGACCAGTGCTGCAGCGCGCAGCCGCCGCATCGGCCGAACTGCGGGCAGGGCGGCGACACGCGCTCCGGGCTCTCCGCGATCCAGCGCTCGACGCGCGCGGCGAGCCCGTCCGGGCGAGCGCCGACGATGCGCGCCTCGACGCGCTCGCCGGGCAGCGTGTAGGGCACGAACACCTTCAACCCGGCCAGCCGCGCGATCCCGTCGCCGCGCACGCCGACGCTCTCGATCGTCAGCTCCGCGCGTTCAGGCGCCTTCGGCATGGCGCGCCGCGATCAGGAATTCGAGATTGCCCTCCGGCCCGGCGATCGGGCTTTGCGTCACGCCGATCACGCGCCAGCCGGCCCGGGCGCCGATCCACGCGGAAATGCGCGCGCAGACCTCCGCATGGAGCGCCGGATCGCGCACCACCCCGCCCTTGCCGACCTTGTCCTTGCCGACCTCGAATTGCGGCTTGATGAGGGCGATGAGCCAGGCCTCCGGCGCGGCGAGCGCGAGCGGCGCGGGCAGCACGGTCTCGAGCCCGATGAAGCTGGCGTCGCAGGCGATCAGCCCGGCCGGCTCCGGCACCTCCGCCCGCGTCAGGTGACGGGCATTTGTGCGCTCCAGCACCACGACCCGCGCATCGTTGCGCAGCTTCCAGGCAAGCTGCCCGCGACCCACATCGACGGCATAGACCTTGGCCGCGCCGCGAGCGAGAAGCACATCGGTGAAGCCGCCGGTCGAGGCCCCGATATCGAGGCAGACAAGGCCCTCCGGATCGATGCCGAAATGCGCGAGCGCATGGTCGAGCTTCACCCCGCCCCGCGAGACCCAGGGATGGTCCTGGCCCTTCACCTCCAGCGCGGCGTCGGGGCGGAGCGCCATGCCGGGCTTCTCGATGCGCGTCGCGCCGCTGAAGACGAGGCCGGCGAGGATCAGCGCCTGCGCCTTGGCGCGGCTCTCGGCAAGTCCGCGCTCGACCAGGAGCTGGTCGGCGCGCCGGCGCGACCCATTGCGGGAGGCGGTGGGCGCGCTCATCGCGCCCCTGCGGCGATCAAGGCGCCGCTCTTGGCGTGGAAGCGCCAGGTGAGCGCCGCACCCGCCGCCGCCAGCCCGACGGCGAGGCCGACCCATAGGCCCGCGGGCCCGAGCCCCAGCGCGAAGCCGAGGCCGAGCCCGCTGCCGATCCCGGCGACCCAATAGCCGAACAGCGCGGCGATGAGCGTCGCGCGCGTGTCCTTGAGGCCCCTCAGCGCGCCCGCCGCCGCGCATTGCACGCCATCGACGATCTGGAAGACCGCGGCGATGGCGATCAGGGTCACGGCGATCGGCAGCACCGGGCGGTTCCCTGGATCGTCGAGATCGAGATAGAGCCCGACGATTCCTTCCGCGAACAGCCACATGCCGACCGCGACGAGGCTCATGAAGGCGGCGGCGGCGAGGATCGCGAGCTGCCCCGAGCGGCGCGCCGCGAGCGGGGCGCGCGCGCCGCTGGCATGGGCGACGCGGTAGGTGGCCGCATTCGAGATCGCCATCACGATCATGTAGAAGATCGAGGCGAAGCTGACCGCGACCTGATGCGCCGCCAGCGCCTCGGTCCCGAAATGCCAGACGAGGAAACCGGTCGTCAGGAAGAACCACGCCTCCACCGCCATGCTGCCGCCGATCGGCCAGCCGACATGCAGGATCTCGCGCAAGGTCGCCCGGTGAAGCGGCCAGGTGCTGCGGACCGGCCGATAGCTGCGAAAATAGGGCGTGAGCGCCGCCACAGCGGCGAGCGCGGCGAACTGCATCCAGCAGACCACGGTCGTCGCCCAGCCCGACCCCGCCACCCCCAGCTCGGGAAAGCCCCAGCGTCCGAAGATGAGCGCCTCGTTCGCGATCGCGTTGAGGCCGATGGCGGCGACCGATATCACCGTCGGCAGGCGCGGGCGGAACAGCGCCGAGACGAAGCGCTGCAGCACCGAGAAAGCGAGGATCGCCGGGATGCACCAGGCGATCGCGCGCAGATATTCGGTCAGCAGCGGCGTCATCCCGGGGTCCGCGCCGAGCGCGAAGAGGACGGGGCCGAGCCACCACAGCACCGCGATCGCGGGCAGGCTCAGCACAAGGCCGACGACAAGCCCCTGCCCGGCCGCGCGCCCGACTCCCTCGCGCTCGCCCGCTCCGGAAGCATGCGCGGCGACGGCGCCGACCGCCATGACGACGCCGAGCGGAATGATGGTGACCGCCCAGAGCAGATTGCCGCCGAGGCCCCCCGCCGCCAGCGCGCTCGCGCCGAGCCGCCCCATCATCACCATGTTGGTGACGGCCATCGCCATCTCGGCGAGGTTAGCGGCGGCGATGGGGAGCGTCAGGCCGCCAAGCGCCTTCAGCTCCGCCGCGACCCAGGGCCGCGCCGGCGCGTCACCGGCATTCGCAATGCTGCGCTCGGCGGACATCGATGCGCCTGCTTCAACAAGGAGAAGGGGCGGCTTCGTCGAACCGCCCCTTCGAGGAGCCGGTCAATAGCGCAGGCCGACCGCGGATGCAATCGAAGCGGCGGCAGGATGCGAGCCGCAGTTTCAACTTCCCTCTTCCCTTGATGGAACTTTGCGAAAAAGGTGGCCGCATGCCCGCACCTTGCCCCGCGCGAGCGGGGAAAGGTCGGCGACCGCGCCCTTCGACACCGCAGGTCCTCATCCTGAGGGCCGAGCAAGCGAGCCTCGAAGGAGGAGACCCGCGGTGCTCAGGATGAGGCGCCCGAGCCGGGTGAGGGGTGCCGCGGCCGCGGACGTTGCGAGGAGTTTGCGCTTGTGCGCCCCTCACCCGCCTCGCCCATCACCTTAAGCAAACCCGACCTCTCCTTCGAGACGGGCCTTCGGCCCTCCTCAGGATCAGGTCGGGTGCGCCGAAGGACGGCGGGCGCGTCTGGATGAGGCGGAAGGCAGTCGAAACACGCGGCCACCTCAGCATGACGGGTTCATTACGGCGACCTCACCCTAAGATGCGAGCGTCCTTCGCCTCCCCGCGTCCTCTTCCTGAGGTGCGAGGCGATAGCCGAGCCTCGAAGGAGAGGATGCGGCTCGCTCAGGATGAGGGCCGAGACTCGAAGGGCGAGGTCGCCCTTTCGCAAAGGTCCCTCAGGGGGGAGCGGTGGATCTAAGCCCTCACCGGCGCCGTCGCCTCCGCCCGGCCGAGCGCGGCCAGCGCGGTCGCAACGATGGCGCGGGCGTCGAGCCCGGCCTCCTCGTATTGGCGCTCGGGCTTGTCCTGCTCGATGAAACGGTCGGGCAGCACCATCGGGCGGAATCTGAGGCCGGCGTCGAACTGGCCCGCATGAGCGAGCTCCTGCGCGACCTGCGCGGCGAAGCCGCCGACCGCGCCTTCCTCGACCGTGATCAGCACCTCATGCTCGCCGGCGAGCCTGCGCAACAGGTCGCGGTCGAGCGGCTTGGCGAAACGCGCATCGGCGACCGTCGTGGAAAGTCCGCGCGCCGCCAGCTCGTCGGCCGCCTTGAGGCACTCCTGGAGCCGCGTGCCGAAGCTGAGCAGCGCGACGACCGTGCCCTCCTTCAACACGCGCCCCTTGCCGATCGGCAGCACCGAGCCGCGGGCGGGCAGCGGCACTCCGCTCCCCTCTCCGCGCGGGTAGCGCAGCGCGGATGGCCGGTCGTCGATGGCGGCGGCGGTCGCAACCATGTGCATCAGCTCCGCCTCGTCCGCCGCGGCCATGATCACGAAGTCCGGCAGGCAGCCGAGATAGGCGATGTCGTAGGCCCCGGCATGGGTCGGCCCGTCAGCGCCGACGAGGCCCGCGCGGTCGAGCGCAAAGCGCACCGGCAGTCGCTGGATGGCGACGTCGTGCACCACCTGGTCGTAGGCGCGCTGCAGGAAGGTGGAGTAGATCGCGGCGAACGGCTTCAGCCCTTCCGCGGCCAGGCCGGCCGCGAAGGTGACGGCGTGCTGCTCGGCGATGCCGACATCGAAGCAGCGCTTCGGGAAACGTTCGCCGAAGAAGTTGAGACCAGTGCCCGACGGCATCGCGGCCGTGATGGCGACGATCTTCTCGTCCGCCTCGGCCTCGGCGATCAGCGCCTGGGCGAAGACCTTGGTGTAGCTCGGCGCCTTGGCGGCGACCTTGGCCATCGCGCCGGTGATGACGTCGAACTTGGTAACGCCGTGATACTTGTCCTCCGACTCCTCGGCCGGCGGATAGCCATGGCCTTTGCGGGTGACGACATGGACCAGGATGGGCCGCTCGCCTTTGGCGTCGCGCACGTTGCGCAGCACGGGCAGCAGATGATCGAGGTTATGCCCGTCGATCGGGCCGATGTAGTAGAAGCCCAGCTCCTCGAAAAGGGTGCCGCCGGTCACGAAGCCGCGCGCGAATTCCTCGGCGCGCTTGGCCGCCTGCTCGAAGGGCTTGGGGAAGGCGCGGGCCATCTGCTTGGCGATGTGCCGGAACCCGCGATAGGAGCGCGAGGAGATCAGGCGCGAGAGATAGGCGCTCATCGCGCCGACCGGCCGCGCGATCGACATGTCGTTGTCGTTGAGGATGACGATGAGGCGTGAGCCCGTCGTGGCGGCGTTGTTCATCGCCTCATAGGCCATGCCGGCGCTCATCGCGCCGTCGCCGATCACCGCGACGACGTTGCGTTCCCCGCCGGTCAGGTCGCGCGCCACGGCCATACCGAGCGCGGCGGAGATCGAGGTGGAGCTGTGCGCGGCCCCGAAGGGGTCGTAGGGGCTCTCGCTGCGCTTGGTGAAGCCGGAAAGGCCGCCGCCTTGCCTCAGCGTGCGGATGCGCTCGCGCCGGCCGGTCAGGATCTTGTGCGGGTAGGACTGGTGGCCGACATCCCAGATCAGCCGGTCCTCCGGCGTGTCGAAGATGTAGTGCAAAGCCACGGTCAACTCGACGACGCCGAGGCCCGCGCCCAGATGCCCGCCGGTCACGGAGACGGCGTCGATCATTTCGGCCCTGAGCTCGCGCGCCAAAGCGGGAAGCTGTTCTGTCGGAAGGCGCCGCAGATCGGCGGGCATCCGGATGGAATCGAGCAACGGCGTCTTGCTGGTCTCGCTCACGAAAGTATCACCGCATCAAATGCTTCATAATTGGTTGACCAAGCGATGGTCAGCTCCGCCGGGCGATCGCGAAACGCGCGACCGCGCGCAGAGGGTCCGCCTTCTCCTGGAACAAATCAAGGTGCCGGATCGCCTGCTCGGCCAGCAGACGCGCCTGGTCGCGCGCGCGCTCCACGCCCAGGAGAGAGACGAAATTCGACTTGCCGGCGGCGCGGTCCTGACCGGTCGGCTTGCCGGCCGTCGAGGGGTCGCCCTCGGCGTCGATGAGGTCGTCGGCGATCTGGAAGGCGAGGCCGAGATCGTGCGCATAGGCCCTGAGCGCCTTTCGCGGCGTCTCAGCCGAATGCCCCAGCACCGCCCCCGCCTCGCAGGCGCAGGCGATCAACGCCCCGGTCTTCAAGCGCTGCAGGCGCGTGACTTCGCCGATGTCCAGCTCCAGCCTCTCGGAGGCGAGGTCGAGAATCTGCCCGCCCACCATGCCTTGGGTTCCGGCCGCCTGGGCGAGCATCCCGACCAGCTCGCAGCGAACCATCGCGTCGCCATGAGTCTGCGGCTCTGCCAGTATCTCGAAGGCAAGCGTCAGCAGCGCATCTCCCGCCAGGATCGCCGTCGCCTCGTCGAACTGCCGGTGCAGCGCGGGCCGCCCGCGCCTGAGGTCGCTGTCGTCCAGCGCCGGCAGGTCGTCGTGAACGAGACTGTAGCAATGCACCATCTCGACCGCCGCGGCGACGCGCAGCGCGCAGGACCTTTGCACCCCGAACAGATCGGCGCTGGAGAGGACCAGATGCGGCCTCAGGCGCTTTCCCGCGCCGGTCACGGCATAGCGCATGGCCTCGACGACGCGGGCCTCCGGCCCGGAGGCGCCGGGAAGCGCCAGCTCCAGGATCCGGTCCACCTCGGCGGCCGTCTGTCTGAGGCTGCGTTCGAAGTCGAGCATGGGGCGGGAGCTTTCCCCGGCCTAGTCGCGATCCATCGGCTCGGAGCCGATCTCGCCCCCGGGACCGAAGCTGATGCGCTCGACCTTCATGCGCGCCTCCGCAAGCTTGGCCTCGCAGTGCCGCTTCAGGTTGGCGCCGCGCTCATAATCCGAGATGGCCTGCTCGAGGCGGATCTCGCCCTTCTCGAGCTGCCGCACGAGATCTTCGAGCTGCTTCAACGCCTCCTCGAAGCTGAGGGCTTTGATTTCGGGGGGAATTTCGGGTTCGGCCAAGTGAACGCCTCCGGAACGGGCGCGAGAGTGTAGTCGAGGGCGTCGAGGACGGGCAAGGAAGGAGCCTCGACCCGTGCCCAACCGTTCCGCCGCGCAAGCGAAACTAGCAGGAAATTACCGGCAATTTCGTGGCGGTGATTGGCCTCAATCGCGGCAGATCAATTCAAGTTCTGCACCAGCAGCAGCAGCTCCCCGGTATAGGGGTGGCAGGCATGCGGCACGGCGGGCTGCCGGTCCAGGATGCGGAACCCATGCCGCTGGTAAAGCCGCAGGGCGCCCTCGTTCTGATCGAAGACCGCCACGGTGATGCGTGCGGTTCCAGCCTCGATCGCGCGCTGCCTCGACTTGTAGAGAAGCTTGGAGCCGATGCCGTTGCCGCGATGCTCAGGCCGCACCGCGAGACCCGCGATGTAGAAGCTTCCGGCGGCCCGCGCCTCGAGGAGGGCGAATGGCCGCAGCACCGGCGGCAAGGCCTGCGGAAGGGCCGCCGGCTCCATCGGCGGCGGGACATATCCCAGAAGCATCCCCACCACCTCGCCCTCCCGTTCGGCAAGAATGGCGTTACGCCACGAGAACCCCGCGCCGTCGCGCGCGGCGAGCTCAGCGCCGGCCTCGATCGGGCTTTGGCCCTCGGCCAGAACGGACCAGAGATGCTCGGGAATGCCGGACCCGGCGATGGCGAACAGCTCCGCGACCGTGCGCGCATCTTCCGGGCGTGCCCGACGGTACGAAGTCTTTGCTGCAGTAATCATGATGTCCTCCCGCCAGGACAGCCTAGCGGGGGCCCGACTCGGCCTCAGTGAAGCGGATCACAGGGGAAAACGGCCCCAGTGAAGGGGATCACAGGGCGAAAATGACCGTCACGCGGCCATGAGCGCCCGCAAATGCTCCCGGGAGGCGGAGGCCAGCGCGCCCAGGTCGTACCCCCCTTCGAGGGTGGAGACCAACCGGCCGGCGCAGCAGTCGCCGGCGATCTCGACCAGGCGTTCGCTCGCCCAGCGGTAGTCCGCATCCTCCAGGTTGAGGCTGGCCAGGGGGTCCGCGCGATGCGCATCGAAGCCGGCCGAGATCAGAAGGAAGTCGGGCTTGAAGGCGATAAGCGCGGGCAACACCTCGCGCTCCATGGCGGCGCGGAACTCGGTCGAGCCGGCATTCGGGGGCAACGGGGCATTGACGATGTTCCCGACGCCACGCTCGCCTCGCGCGCCGGTCCCAGGATAAAGCGGATACTGATGGGTCGAGGCGAAGAACAGGGCGGGGTCTCGCTCGAACATCGCCTGCGTGCCGTTGCCGTGATGGACGTCGAAATCGACCACCGCCACCCGCTCCAGCCCATGGGCTTCGCGCGCGTGCAGGGCGCCGACGGCGACGTTGTTGAATATGCAGAACCCCATCGGCTGCATCGGCTCGGCGTGATGGCCCGGCGGCCGCACGGCGCAGAAGGCGTTGCGCACCTCGCCGGAGGCGACCGCATCCACGGCCGCGACGACCGCGCCGCTCGCCCGCAAGGCCGCCTCGCGCGATCCGGGCGAACAGATGGTGTCGGCATCGAAGGCGGCATGCCCGGATTTGGGCATCGCCTCCAGGACGGCGCGCACGAAGGCGGAGGGATGCACGCGTCCGAGCTGCTCGATGCTCGCCTCGGGCGCCTCCCGCCGCATCAGGCCTGAGAACTCCTCCCCCTCCAGGGCCTTCAGGACGGCCTGAAGCCGTTGCGGACGCTCCGGATGATGGGCTCCCGCGTCGTGCCCGAGGCAGGCCGGATGAGAGACGAGGAGGGTCGACATCGATGGCAACCGTTCTTTTCAGAGAGCAGCGCGGTTGAGTGTGGCCGCCCGGGCGTGCTCCTGTAAACGGCTGGGTATCGTGGGGGCTTCCAATCATGGAGGAACACCGGGCCGATTTCCTGGTGATCGGCGGCGGCATCGCAGGCGTCTCTGCCGCCGCCTGGCTCGCCCGGCGTGGCCGCACCATCGTCCTCGAGCGGGAATCCCAGCCGGGCTACCACGCGACCGGACGCTCGGCCGCGCTCTATACCGAGCATTACGGTAATGCAGCCGTGCGCGCGCTAACCCGCGCCTCCGGCCGCTTCCTCAAGTCCCCGCCGACGGGGTTCGCCGAGCATCCGGTCCTCACCCCGCGCGGCCTCCTCTTCCTCGCGCGATCCGACCAGAGGGTGGCGCTTGCGGCGCTGGAGAGCGAGATGCGCGAGGTCGGCGCGGCGCCGAAGGCGCTGACATGGCCGGAGGCGACGGCGCTGGTTCCAATTCTTTCTCCCGACTACGGGGAGTCCGCCCTGCTCGATCCCGACGCGACGGACATCGACGTGCACGGCCTGCTGCATGGCTATCTGCGCGCGTTCCGCAGAGCCGGCGGTGCGCTCGTCTGCGAGGCCGAGGTCACCGCGCTCGATCGCTCCGGCGGGATGTGGATCGCGGCGACGGCGCGGGACCGCTTCGCGGCCCCGGTCCTGATCGATGCCGCGGGCGCCTGGGCGGACGACCTGGCCGCGCTGGCGGGGCTGCCGCCGCTCGCCATCGCCCCCTTGCGACGGAGCCTCGCGACCGTCGCCGCACCGGAGGGACTTCCGATCTCCGATTGGCCGATGGTCAACGATGTCGAGGAGCGGTTCTACATCAAGCCCGATGCGGGGCGGCTCCTGCTCTCCCCGGGCGATGAGACACCCTCGCCGGCCTGCGATGCGCAAGCCGACGATCTCGACATCGCCCGCGCCGTCGATCGTGTGGAGCGGGCCACGGTTTTGAAGGTGCGGCGTATCCTTCGGAGCTGGGCGGGATTGAGGAGCTTCACCCCCGATCGCACGCCGGTCGTCGGCTTCGACCCCCTTGCGGAGGGCTTCTTGTGGCTCGCGGGCCAGGGCGGCTACGGCATCCAGACCTCCGCGGCACTCGGCCCTCTTGCGGCGGCGCTCGCGGCCGGCGAGAGACCGCCCGCCGAGATCGCGGCGGAAGGAATCGAGGTCGCCGGCCTATCGCCCGCGCGGCTGCGCTGACGGCTTCTCGGCCCCTCTCTTGCGGATGCGGAAGATCAGGATATCTCCCTCTTTACGTGTCTCCAGAAGCTCGTGGCCGGCGGCGTCGCAATAATGCGGCACGTCCAGTCGTGAGGCGGGGTCCGTTGCATGGATTTCTAATATTTGGCCCGGAGCCAAAGAGTTCATTGCCTTCCGCGCCCGCAACACTGGCAAAGGACAGATCAAGCCTTTGGCATCGAGAACTACATCCAGCATAGCTAGAATACCTCGCTAATCTTTGCGAATGCGGTAAACCCTGCGCGCCGGCCTCGGCACCCTTTGGCCAGTTGATTGTTAGTTACGCTGAAATCACTCTTGCTCATATGACGACAGCCGAACGGCTCGCAACCTCATGTCCTATGCCGACCTGATCGGGTCCGCCCGCCGCGCAAGCACCCTCCTCAAAGCGATGAGCAACGAGAGACGGTTGCTTATCCTTTGTCATCTGGCCGAGGGCGAACGCTCGGTCGGCGAGCTTGAGTCCTTGGTGGGGCTTAGTCAATCGGCCCTGTCCCAGCACCTTGCGCGGCTGCGGCGCGACCGTGTCGTGCGCACCCGCCGCTCGGCCCAGTCGATCATCTACTCGCTGGAAGGCGAGGAGGCGCTCACGATCATGGGCGCATTGCTGCGCCTTTATGTCGGCGAACAGCCGGCGCGCGGCAAGGACGTGGCCGGCGCGGCCGATTGACCTGACCCTTCGGACCAGCCGAGAATAGCCTCTAGGGCTCAAGGCCCGGCGCGGGCTGTTCCGTTCACCCTTGTTCGGCGGCGGCGCCTCCCCGAGGGAGGCTTTCCTCATGTCGACGGATGCGGCGGCGCCCGCGCGGCGCAGCCGGCTCATGCTCATCGGCGTGGCGGACGAGGATCTGGAGCCGCTGACGCGCATGCCCGGCGCGGCGGCGCTCGATCTGGTTCGGGTCGGAGACTACGAGGCGGCGACCGACCCGCTCCGTTGCAAGCCCGAATCCTTCATCGCCGCGGCGGTCGCGCGCGCGCGCCACGACGCGCTCGGCTTCGACGGGATCATCCAGCTCGAGGACTATCCCTCGAGCATGCTGATGCCGCATATCGCCCGCGAGCTTCGCC
>DATIDB010000024.1:0-4361 GCA_035456545.1 Alphaproteobacteria bacterium
GTTTTTTCGACGTCGGCGGTCTTCTGAACCTGCCGCCGCGCTATAATGTCGCGCCGACCCAGGACGCGCCCGTGCTGCGCCTCGACAAGGAGGGCCGGCGCGAGCTCATCCAGTTGCGCTGGGGCCTGGTGCCGCTCTGGGCGAAGGATCTCTCGATGGGGGCTCGGTGCATCAACGCGCGCGCGGAATCCCTGGAGCGGAAGCCCGCCTTCCGTGAGGCGTTCCGGCAGCGGCGCTGCCTGGTGCCGACCGATGGGTTCTACGAATGGGAGAAGAAGGGAAAGGTCCGCCAGCCCTGGCGGATCGGCCCGGCCGAGGACGGGCTCATGGCGCTGGCCGGCCTCTGGGAGCGCTGGCGCGCGCCGGACGGCGGCGTCGTTCGGAGCTATGCCGTGATCACGACCGACGCGAACGAGCTGGTCGCGCCGCTGCACGAGCGGATGCCTGCGGTGATCCCGCCGGATGGCTTCTCCGAGTGGCTCGATCCGGCGACCTCTCCGGAGCGGTTGCGGGAGATGCTTCGACCCTATCCCTCCAACCGGATGAAGGCCTATCCGGTGTCTCGGCGGGTAAATGATGTTCGAAACGACGATCCCTCCTGCATCGAGCCGTTCTCGCAGAGCGCGACCGGCCTGCTCCTGTGAATGGGTGGGCGCGTTTAGGTTCGTTAACCGAAATCCTGCACGCGCTGGTAAGCTAAAAATCCCACACTCGCCGGCTCGCATCCTGGCGCTCCAGCGTCACTGGGAACCGGTAGGCATGGCGGAGGCTGAAGAGTCGGGAACACTGGACTCCCAGGCGCAGGCCGCGTTGGCGGCGGCCCGGCGGATCGCCGAGGCGCGCCCCTCCGGCGGCTGGGCCTGCCACATCCGGCTGTCGCATCTGCCGCGGGCGCGCCTGAAGGACAATTTCAGCTTCGCGGTCAACATCCTGCGCAGCGCCGTCGAGCGCTTCCTCGGCCGCATCTTCGTGCTGCCGAATTCCGACATCCTGGTGATCTGCTGGCAGACGCGCCGCTGGCAGCTCCGCTCGGCGATACTGAGCCTGCAGCCGCTGTTCGAGCCCGACGCACGCAGCGCCGGACGCTCGCCGGGCGGAGAGCCGAGCTTCGTCACCTGGTGGGATCTGGATCAGCAGAGCGGCGAGTTCCTCGCAGTCGTCGAGGGGCTTGTGCTCGGGCCGGTTCGGTCCGCCGCACCGCCGGCACCGCCGCCTCCCTCGCGCCGGCCCGAGCCCGAAGAGCCGCGGCGGCTCGATCCCGTCAAGCTCGGCTCGCTCGTCGGCCGCATCAAGGACGCCAACCTGGCCGCGGCGATCCGCCGTCAACCGGTCTGCCGCGTGACCGGCTCCGGCGCGCCGGAGCCGCTCTTCGAGGAAATCTACGTTTCGATACAGGAGCTGCAGCGGCTCTTCGCGCCACGCTGGGAGCTCGGGGTCGATCGCTGGCTTTTCCGGGCGCTGACCGAGGTGCTCGACGAGCGGGTGCTGGCCTGGCTTTCGGCCGCCGAGGCCCTTAGCCTGATCTCGTCCTTCGCCCTCAACTTGAACCTGTCCACGGTCGTCTCCTCCGAGTTTCAGCGCTTCGAGGAGCGCTTCGGCCCGCGTTTGCGCGGCCGCATCGTGATCGAGGTGGAGAAGTCGGACCTTCTGGGCGACTTGCCGCGCTTCGCCGCGGTTCAGGAGCTCTTGCGCAAGCGCGGATATTTGCTGTGCATCGACGGGCTGACCGGCCTCGATCTGGATGCGGTCGATTATGGACGCTTCGCCGCCGATTATTACAAGGTCGGCTGGCACCCCGAATTCCTCGACGAGGAGGGGGAGGCGCGGATCGGGCTGGAGCGTCTCATCGCGCAGGCCTCGGCCGATAAAGTCATCCTCAGTCATTGCAGCGTCGAGGAGGCGGTCGCCTTCGGCCGCGGCCTCGGGCTGACGCTGTTCCAGGGATGGCACCTGGACGCGCTGCTGCGCGGCGTCCAGCCTCCCAAGTTCAAGCTGGTCGCCAATAGCTAGAAACAAGAAAGTCACTTCACTTTTTCAACCTAAGACAGTATACTCGCCGGATGGGCGCGGCGCGCGGGTCAGGCGATGGAGGTCGGGGCGGCGAGACACGTCCGCACGAGGTCGACATCCATGTCGGCCAGAGGCTGAGGCTGCGCCGTACGCTGCTCGGCCTCTCCCAGGGCGAACTGGGCCGCCGCGTCGGGCTGACCTTCCAGCAAATCCAGAAATACGAGCGCGGGGTCAACCGGATCGGCGCGAGCCGGCTGGCCGAGTTCGCGGCCGTGCTCGGCGTGCCGCCGGGGTGGTTCTTCGAGGACATGGCCGATGCGGCGCGCCAGCGTACGCGGCTGCTCCGCCAGGGCGCCGGCGCCGAGCCGCTTCGGGAGCTGGGCGGGCGCGACACGCTTGAGCTGGTCCGGCTCTATAACAAGGTGAGGGACCGGCGCGTGCGCGAGCGCATCCTCGCCCTCTTGAGAGCCGTCGCCCTCGAAGGACGGATGGCGAGCTGACGCGACGGTCCTAGTCGTGCTCGCTGCGGCGGGCGCGATCGAGCAACGCCGCGACCGCCTGGCGCGGGTTCGCTTCCTCGCGCAGCACCCGGTCCACCTGCTCGCAGATCGGCAGCTCGATCCCGTGCCGTTGCGCCAGGAGCGAAACAGCCGCGGCGGCGTAGGCGCCCTCGACCACCTGGGCGATCTGCTCGGCCGCTTTTGTCGCGCTGTCCCCATGCGCGAGCGCCAAGCCGAAACGCCGGTTGCGCGACTGGTCGTCGGTGCAGGTCAGCACCAGGTCTCCGAGGCCCGCCAGCCCCATCAAGGTCTCGCCGCGCGCCCCGAGCCGGGCGCCGAGCCGCATGATCTCGGCGAGCCCCCGGGTGATGAGGGCGGCGCGGCTGTTCGATCCGAGCCTCAACCCGTCAGCCATCCCCGCGGCGATGGCGATCACGTTCTTGACCGCCCCGCCGAGGCCGACGCCGATGAGATCGGGCGAGGTATAGACGCGAAAGGCGCCGCCATGCAGGGCGGCGGCGATGCGGTCCGCATACGCGATCTCGCTCGCCGCGACCGTGACGGCCGTCGGCAGGCCTCGCGCCACCTCGGCCGCGAATGTGGGGCCGGAGAGAGCCGCAAGCCGCGCCTCCTCGCCGAGCAGATCGCGCGCCACCTCGTGGAGCAGACGCCCGGTGCCCTCCTCGAGCCCCTTGGTCGCCCAGACGAGGCTGCGAACGCCCGGGCCGAGCGCCGCGAGTGTCTGACGGAAGGCGTGGCTCGGCACCGCGACCAGGAGCTCGTCGGCCGAACGCGCCAGTTCAAGGTCGGCGACGGGCGTCACTTCGGCGGGAATTGGGACGCCCGGCAGATAGCGGGGGTTCGCGCGCTCCGCCCCGATGCGGGCCATTTGCGCGGACGAACGCCCCCAAAGCACCACCCTGTGCCCGACGCGTGCGAGCTGGACGGCGAGCGCGGTGCCCCAGGAGCCGGCTCCGATCACTGCCACCGTCATGCCCATGGTCCGCGATCTTACTTGAGAGCGGGTCGACCGCAACCACCGTCCCCCGGGAACCCTCCCCCTAACATGCAGCGGCTGCGCCGCTGTTCCGTTCTCATCCCATCCTTGAACTGGAAGCGGACAGGATAGGCGGATGCAGACGATCGTCGCCTCGGCGCGGGCTCAGGAGCAGCCTCTGGATCAGACTCAGACCCAAACTCCCGCCGTGCCCGCCCCGCCGGCCCCCGGCGCGACCTCGACGGAGATCGGCGCGGGTCAAGCCGATCCCGCGGCCCGTTCATCCGGCTGGACGGATTTCGATGCCTGGTGGGTCATCATCCTCGTGCTTGCGATGGTGGCGGCCTTGGTCATCGGAACCGGATTCGCCCGCCGGCGGCGCCGCAACTGATCTTCCCGGCGGATTCCTTAGGGGTTGGCCTGCGAACGGCGGCGCCTCATGGCCGTTAGCCGGGAGCGCTGAGACGGGCGGAGAGGTCGAGCTTGGACAGGATCTTCCGGATTGTGTCCATGGGGGTGCATCTGATCGCCGCCATGGCCCTAACGCTCCTCTCCTGCGCCTTCATCGCCGAGGCCGTCATCCAGACCGTGGCCGTGGTCGCCACCGGAAGCGGGGCGGTCGCCGCCATGCTCGACGCCGTGAGCCTGGTGATCATCTCGCTTGCGGTCTTCGACGTCGCAAAGTTCCTGGTCGAGGAGGAAATCTCGCGCGACAAGGAAATGCGCTCGGCGCATGAGGCGCGGCAGACGCTGACGAAGTTCATCACCATCGTCATCATCGTCCTCAGCCTCGAAGGCATCGTCTATGTTTTCGAGGCGGGCAAGGAGGACATCAGAAACCTGGTCTATCCGGT
>DATIDB010000025.1:0-3731 GCA_035456545.1 Alphaproteobacteria bacterium
GCCGAGATTGAGCTTCAGGTCCTTAGCATAGTCCGGCAACCGGGCCTTCAAGGATTCGATGGACATGCTCTATCTCCTCGGGCACGCGGGGTACGTTGAGCTTACCCCCCTCCCCGCCCTCCCCCTCAAGGGAGGAGGGAGAGAAAGGGCGTGCGCCTTCTGACTTCTGGTTTCTGACTTCTGACGTCTGAACTACGCCGCCTTCAGCGTCTCTTCGCCGCGGCTCCAGTTGCAGGGGCAGAGCTCGTCGGTCTGCAGGGCGTCAAGCACCCGCAGCACCTCCTGCGGATTGCGGCCGACGCTGAGGTCGTTGACCGAGACGAACCGGATCACATTGTCCGGATCGACGATGAAGGTCGCGCGGAGCGCCACGCCCTCGGTGCGGTCGATGACGCCAAGCGCGCTCGAAAGCTCGCGCTTGACGTCGGCCAGCATCGGGAACGGCACCTGGCCCAGATCCTCGCGGCTTTGCTTCCAGGCGAGATGGACGAACTCGCTGTCGGTCGAAACGCCGAGGAGCTGCGCGTCACGGTCCTGGAACTCGCCGTCGAGCTCGGCGAAGCCGACGATCTCGGTCGGGCAGACGAAGGTGAAGTCCTTCGGCCAGAAGAAGATCACCTTCCACTTGCCCTGGAATCTCTCGTCGGTGAGGTCGGTGAAGGCGGTCTTGGGGTCGGTCGAAACCACGCCCTTGAGGGCGAAGCTCGGCAGGCGGTCGCCTACGGTCAGCATCGGAACCGGTCTCCTTGCGATCTGTTTAGAGGAATTCCAATTCGCAAGGATTAGATAGGGCGGCGGGATGCTCCTGTCAATAGATTAGAATAATTCCAAACAATACAATAAGGGGCGGGAGGGCGAGCCGATTGGCGCAGCGGATGCACGCCCCTATGTTAGACCCATGCCCCGGGGCCTTTCCGATTCCGCCGTCGCCATCCTGGAGCGGCCGGCCAGCGATCACGGCCGCCCGTTCGTGCTCCATTCGGAGTTCCAGCCGGCCGGCGACCAGCCGCAGGCGATCGCCGATCTGATCGATGGCTTGAAGCGCGACGAGCGCGACCAGGTGCTGCTCGGCGTCACCGGCTCGGGCAAGACCTTCACCATGGCCCATGTGATCGCGGTCGTGCAGCGCCCCACCCTGATCCTGGCGCCGAACAAGACGCTGGCCGCGCAGCTCTATGGCGAGATGAAGGGCTTCTTCCCCGACAACGCCGTCGAGTATTTCGTCTCCTATTACGACTACTACCAGCCCGAGGCCTATGTGCCCCGGACCGACACCTATATCGAGAAGGAATCCTCGATCAACGAGCAGATCGACCGCATGCGCCACTCGGCGACGCGCGCCCTCTTCGAGCGGCGGGACGTGATCATCGTCGCCTCGGTCTCCTGCATCTACGGCATCGGTTCGCCCGAGACCTACAGCGCGATGACGGTCAGCTTGCGCTCGGGCCAGACGGTCGACCGCACCATCCTGCTGCGCCAGCTCGTCGAGCTGCAGTATCGCCGCAACGACGCGAACTTCCAGCGCGGCGCGTTCCGCGTGCGCGGCGACACGGTCGAGCTGTTCCCGGCCCATTTGGAGGACCGCGCCTGGCGCTTCTCGCTGTTCGGCGACGATCTGGAGGCGATCCACGAGTTCGACCCGCTCACCGGCGAGAAGATCGCCAATCTCGGCGAGGTGAAGATTTACGCCAACAGCCACTATGTGACGCCGAAGCCGACGCTCCAGCAGGCGGTCAAGCAGATCAAGGAGGATCTGAAGCTGCGCCTCGCCGAGCTGGCGAATGCGGGCAAGCTGCTGGAGGCGCAGCGGCTGGAGCAGCGCACGCGCTTCGACATGGAGATGATCGAGACCACGGGAAGCTGCGCCGGGATCGAGAACTATTCGCGCTATCTCACCGGCCGCAGGCCGGGCGAGCCGCCGCCGACTTTGTTCGAATACATCCCCGGCGACGCGCTCCTCATCGTCGATGAGAGCCACGTCACCGTGCCGCAGATCGGCGCCATGTTCCGCGGCGACTATCAGCGCAAATCGACCCTGGCCGAGTTCGGCTTCCGCCTGCCCTCCTGCATCGACAACCGGCCGCTTCGATTCGAGGAGTGGGAGAGCATGCGGCCCGAGACGATCTTCGTCTCGGCGACGCCCGGCCCGTGGGAGCTGGAGCGAACCGGAGGGGTCTTCACCGAGCAGGTGATCCGCCCGACCGGGCTCATCGACCCGGTCTGCATCATCCGCCCGACCGAGCACCAGGTGGACGACGTCATCGCCGAGGCGAAGGACTGCGCCGCCAAGGCTCAGCGCGTGCTGGTCACCACCCTGACCAAGCGCATGGCCGAGGATCTGACCGAATACATGCACGAGGCGGGCCTGCGCGTGCGTTACATCCATTCCGACGTGGAGACCCTTGAGCGGATCGAGATCATCCGCGACCTCAGGCTCGGGGCCTTCGACGTGCTCGTCGGGATCAATCTTCTGCGCGAGGGGCTCGACATCCCCGAATGCGCGCTGGTCGCGATCCTGGATGCCGACAAGGAGGGCTATCTGCGCTCGCAGACCTCGCTCGTCCAGACCATCGGCCGCGCCGCGCGCAACATCGACGGCCGCGTGATCCTCTATGCCGACACCATGACGAAATCGCTCGACTACGCGATCCGCGAGACCAATCGCCGCCGCGAGAAGCAGCAGGCCTACAACGCCGCGAACGGCATCACGCCGGAAACGGTGCGCAAGTCGATCGTCGACATCCTGGGTTCGGTCTATGAGCGAGACCACGTGACCGTCGGCACCGGCCTCTCCGAGACGCCGCATTTGATCGGCCACAACCTCAAATCCACCATCGCGGATCTTGAGAAGCAGATGCGCGCGGCCGCCGCCGACCTGGAGTTCGAGACCGCGGCGCGCCTGCGCGACGAGATCCGCCGGCTGGAGGCGATGGACCTGGGCGTGCCCGATCCCGGCCGTCAGCTCGAGAAGGCCGCGTCGCGCGCGCGCCGGCCCGTCGCGACGGGCCGGCCGAAGGGCCGCCGCAGGGGACGCTGATGGCGGACGAGCCCTACAGCACCGGGACCGGCGCGACCGTCTCTGCCGCGCTCGTCACCGGCGCGGGCAAGCGGATCGGCCGCGCCATCGCGCTTTCGCTGGGACGGCAGGGATGGAAAATCGCCGTCCACTATCACAGCTCCCAGGCCGCCGCCGATGAGGTGGTCGGGGAGATTCGCTCCGCAGGCGGTCAGGCCGTGGCGCTGCAAGCCGACCTCGCGCGCGAGGAGGCGGTGCTGCGGCTGGTCCCCGAGGCCGAGCGCGCGCTCGGCCCCGTGACGCTGCTGGTCAACAACGCCTCCGTCTTCGAGATGGACAAGATCGAGACGGTGACGCGCGAGAGCTGGGACCGGCACATCGAGACCGGGCTGCGCGCGCCCCTGGTGCTGATCCAGGAGATGGCGCGGCGCCTGCCGGCCGAGGCCAGGGGCAATGTCATCAACTTGCTGGACGAACGGGTCTGGGCGCTCACGCCCTATTTCCTTTCCTACACGGTGGCGAAGGCCGGCCTGTGGACGCTCACGCGGACGCTGGCGCTGGGTCTCGCCCCGCGCATCCGAGTCAACGGCATCGGGCCGGGCCCCACCCTGCCGAGCCCCCGTCAGACCGACGAGCAATTCCGAGAGCAGTGGCGACGCATGCCGCTGGGGCGCGGGACGACGCCCGAGGAGATCGCGCGCGCCGTGGAGTTCAT
>DATIDB010000026.1:0-3220 GCA_035456545.1 Alphaproteobacteria bacterium
CATGGCGCGGAACAGCCTGCCCATTTCCTCCGGCGCGATCAAGCGATGCAGGCCCGAGCGGATCTGTGTTTGCTGGTCCGGCGTGGCCTGGGCGAGAAGGCGCTGGGCGCGCAGCTCGGCGCCGAGGCTTTTCAGGAAGGCGCCCTGCGCCACGGGACCATGCGCGTCCGAGCCGGCGGCGCGCGCGGCCTGGGCGAGCGCGGCGAAATCCACATGCGCGGTGAGGTCGATTTCTCCCGGATCGTCGAGCGGATCGGCCGCGCCATGCCGACGCACCGCCTGCAGCGTGTCGCCCGCCGCGCTTCCGTCATGTCCGTAATCGACGATCAGCGCCGCGCCGGGCGCTTGCGTGAGGCGCGCGCCGATCGCGGAGGCGAGGCCGCGCGCTGCGGGCGAGGCTTCGGCGATCGCTCCGAGCGGCGCGGCGAGCTGGGCCGGCGCGAGCAGCGCATCGGCCGCGGGGCTGACCGGTCCCAAGACCCAGCGGAACCCTTCGCCGCTCTCGTCCAGCGCCACCATCCGCTCGCGCCAGCCCGTCTCGGTCCTCTGGAATTGCCGGATCGGCAGCGCGTCGAAGAATTCGTTGGCGACGAGGAGGAGCGGCCCCGGCGGAACCGTCTCGAATCCGTCATGCCAGCTCGGGAGTGCGCCGGCGAGCGCCGCGGCCTGACGCGCGCGCAAGCCCGGGCTCGATTCGACGAGATGGAGACGGATCGCGCGGAGGAACTCCGGCCGCAGCCTCGCCGCGCGCAGCGCATCGGCCATCAGCGTGCCGCGCCCGGGTCCCAGCTCCACGACCAGCGCCGGGTCCGGCGCCCGCAGGCGCTCCCACGCATCGACCAGCCAGAGCCCGATCAGCTCGCCGAAGATCTGGCTGATCTCCGGCGCGGTGGTGAAGTCACCGGAGGCGCCCAGCGGGTCTCCGCGACGGTAATAGCCGAGCGTCGGATGGGTGAGCGCTTCCGCCATCCAGTCGGCGAGCGATATCGGCCCGCCGGAGGCGATGCGGGCCGCGAGGACGCGGCCGAGCGCGTTCATGCCGGCTTGCGCCGCCGGGCGTAGAGGATCACCGCTATGCCGAGCGCGACCATCGGCAGCGACAGGAGCTGTCCCATGGTTGCGCCGCCCCAGAGGAAACCGAGCTGCGCGTCGGGTTCGCGGAAGAACTCCGCCACGATGCGCGCGATGCCGTAGCCCGCGAGGAAGGTCCCGCTGATCGTTCCCGGCCAGCGGCGGGCCTGAAACGCCGTCGCGAGCACGAAGACGACGAGGAAAAGCACGATGCCTTCCAGCGCCGCCTCGTAGAGCTGGCTCGGATGGCGCGGCGCCGGCCCTCCCGTCGGGAAGACCATCGCCCAGGGCGCGTCGCTGGCGCGGCCGTAAAGCTCGCCATTCACGAAATTCGCGAGGCGGCCGAGGAAGAGGCCGATCGGCCCCGCCGCGGCGACGAGGTCGGTCAGCGCCAGGAACGAGACGCCCCGCTTGCGGGCGAAGAGCAGCATCGCCAGGATGATGCCGAGGAGCCCGCCGTGGAAGGACATGCCGCCGCGCCACAACTCGAACACGGCCAGCGGGTTCTCGAGGAAATAATCCGGCTGGTAGAAGAGCACGTAGCCGATGCGCCCGCCGAGCACGATGCCGATCACCGCCCAGGCGAGAAAGTCGTCCAGCGCCGCCTGCGGCACCAGCCCCGCCGGGCGGCGGTTCAGCCAAACCGCGTATTTCCACCCGAGGATGAGGCCGACGATGTAGGCGAGCGCGTACCAGCGCACGACCAAGGGGCCGATCTCGAAGGCGACCGGATCGAAATTTGGGAAGGTGAGGGCGAGCATCGGGCGATTGCGCCGATCGGGCCGTTGCGGGGCTGAGGGCGTTATAGGCGCGCCGGCTTTGTGGGAGCAAGAGCAAGCGGCTTGCGGCGCGGCGCCGCGCTCCCCATTCTTTCAGGGACGCAAGAAACGTTCGGAGAGCCGCGCCATGCAGTCCCAGAACCGCTTCTTCGACGATTTCGCCCGCGTGGCGGGCGGCGCCATGGGCGCATTCGTCGGCATCCGCCAGGAGATCGAATCGCGGCTGCGCGAGCAGATGGAGCGCTGGCTCGCCTCCATGGACCTGGTCACCCGCGAGGAGTTCGATGCGGTGCGGGCGATGGCAGCGAAAGCCCGCGCCGAGCAGGAGCGTCTCGAGCAGCGGCTGGCCGCGCTCGAAACGACGCTCGCCGAGTCGGCGCCGGCCAAGGCGCGCGCCGCGCGTGGCAAGGCCGCGAAGCCGGCCGAGCCCGCCTCCTTCGCCGAGGGCAGCGGCCCGGAACCCTAAGCTCCAGCGCGCCCGCCAAATCCCTGTTGCGTGCCGATCTCATCTTTGGCACGCTAGATGTTGTGGTTCGCGGCCGTAGCGATCACGAAGGGTCGTCCGAGTCGCGACTCGGGGGCTGCTCAGCCGCCTTGGGGGAGGTGAAGCGATGGCCACTCTTTCTATCGCCCGCGAAAGCCTCCCGATCTCCAATCCCATCGACATCGTCGAGGAGCTGGTCAGCGCCAATGAATGGGCGTTCGAGCGCGCCTCCGACGAGGAGATGCTGGCAGAGGTGGTCGGGCGGTGGGCCAGCTACCGGATGCACTTCGTCTGGCAGCGGGACCTCAGCTCGATGTACTTCTCCTGCCTCCTCGATGCCAAGGTGCCGCCGGCCAAGCGCAGCCAGGCCAGCGAGCTCATCGCCCTCATCAACGAGCGCATGTGGCTCGGCCATTTCGAGATCGGCTCGGAGGACGGCGTTCCGCTCTTCCGCCACACCGTGCTGCTGCGCGGCCACGGGGGCGCCTCGGTCGAGCAGATGGAGGATCTCGTAGACATCGCCGTCGCCGAGTGCGAGCGCTTCTTTCCCTCCTTCCAATTCCTGCTCTGGGGCGGCAAGACTCCCGCCGAGGCGGTGGCCGCCTCGATGTTGGACACGGTCGGCGAAGCCTGAGCCAGTCGCTTCTCGCCGGCCCTCAAGACGGAGGCCGGCATGCGGTTGGACGGCGAGCTGCTCCTGATCGGCTGCGGCAAGATGGGCGGCGCGATGCTGGAGGGCTGGCTCGCCCAGGGGCTGCCGCCCGGCGATGTCGTCATCGTGGAGCCGAATCCTGAGATCGGCGCGGGACTCGCGCGGCGGGGACTCCGCTGCCTCCACGACGCGGCGCAGGCGCCGCAAGGTCTGCGGCCGTCCGTCGTGCTGCTG
>DATIDB010000027.1:0-5120 GCA_035456545.1 Alphaproteobacteria bacterium
CGGCGAGCGGGCCTTCGGCCTCGCCCCTGCCTCCGGCCGAAGCGAGGAGCGTGCGATCCTCATCCGGATCGCGCGGGGTCGCCATCTCGATTTCCGGATGCGGGCCGGGCGCACAGATCGCCTGCCCCTGGATGAAATTGAGGACGGCGCAGTCCTCCTGCATCACCAGGGAAAGTCCGTGATCGGAGACGCTCTTGCCGGAAACCGCGTAGCTAAGGGCATCGGCCGCAAAGGACGCGATGCTGACCGCCGGCGGCACCAGCCCGCACCCGCCGATCGCAAGACACGCCAAGACGAAAAGGAACCGACCCCCCAAGCGCCGCTCCCCTAAACGACGCACGCCCCGGTTCAGCCGGAGCAATGGACTTCCTAGAGTAGGGGCAGAAACGACTCGGGCTCAAGCACAAAAATTAACCGAGGCTTTTACTTAACGTTAACTTTTGGTCTTCGCCATCGGCGGGGCGAGTCGGATATGCAGCTCTTTCAGGCGCGCCTCGGGCACTTCGGCCGGGGCCTGCATGAGAAGGTCCTCCGCCTTCTGGTTCATCGGGAAGGCGACCACCTCGCGGAGATTCGGCTCCTCCGCCAGGAGCATGACGATCCGGTCGATGCCCGGCGCCGAGCCGCCATGCGGGGGCGCGCCGAACTTCAGCGCGTTCAGCATGCCGCCGAACCGCGCCTCCACCTCCTCCTTCGGATAGCCCGCGATGGCGAAGGCCTTGTACATGATCTCGGGCAGGTGGTTACGGATGGCCCCGCTCGACAGCTCGACGCCGTTGCAGACGATGTCGTATTGGAAGGCCTTGATGGTCAGCGGGTCCTTGGTCTCCAGCGCCTCCAACCCGCCCTGCGGCATCGAGAAGGGGTTGTGGCTGAACTCCACCTTCCCGGTCGCCTCGTCCAGCTCGTACATCGGGAAGTCGGTGATCCAGCAGAAGCGGAACGAGGTGCGGTCGATGAGGCCCAGATCCTCGCCGAGGCGCGCGCGCGTCAGGCCCGCGAGCTTGGCCGCGACCTTCGGCTTGTCGGCGACGAAGAAGACGGCATCGCCGGCTTCGGCCGCGGTCATCGCCTGGATCTGCTCGATGCGCGCCGGCTCCAGGTTCTTCGCGATCGGGCCCTTCGGCCCGTCCGCGGCGAGCTGGATGTAGCCGAGCCCGCCCGCCCCCTGCTCGCGCGCCCACTCGTTCATCTTGTCGAAGAAGCTGCGCGGCCGGTCGGCCGCGCCGGGCGCGCGGATCGCCCGCACTACGGAGCCGCCCTCGACGGCGCGGGCGAAGAGCCCGAAGCCGGAGCCCCGGAACGCTTCGCTCGCATCGACGATGACGAGCGGATTGCGCAGATCGGGCTTGTCGCTGCCGTAGCGCAGCATCGCGGTCTCGAAGGGAATCCTGGGGAAAGGCGGCGGCGTCACGCTGCGCCCGCGCGCGAATTCCTCGAAGACGCCATGGAGCACCGGCTCGATCGCCGCGAAGACGTCCTCCTGGGTCACGAACGACATCTCGAAATCGAGCTGGTAGAACTCGCCCGGCGAGCGGTCGGCGCGGCTGTCCTCGTCGCGGAAGCAGGGGGCGATCTGGAAGTACCGGTCGAACCCCGCGATCATCAGGAGCTGCTTGAACTGCTGGGGCGCCTGCGGCAGGGCGTAGAACTTGCCGGGATGGAGGCGGCTCGGCACCAGGAAGTCGCGCGCTCCCTCCGGCGAGCTGGAGGTGAGGATCGGCGTCTGGAATTCGGTGAAGCCCGCCTCGACCATGCGCCTGCGGATGCCGGCGATGACATTGGCGCGCAACATGATGTTGGCGTGCACCTTCTCGCGCCGGAGGTCGAGGAAGCGGTAGCGCAGGCGCAAGTCCTCGCCGGCGTCCTCATCGCTCGCCACCTGCAGGGGCAGCAGCTCCGCCTCGGACTGGATCCGGATCTCGCGCGCCCTCAGCTCGATCTCACCGGTCGGCAGCTTGGGATTGACGGTGTCGTGGCTGCGCCGCACCACCTCGCCGGTGACGGTGATCACGCTCTCCGGCCGCAGCGCCTCGAGCGTGCGGAACGCCTCATCCGAGCTGTCGGCCACGCATTGCGTGACCCCGTAGTGGTCGCGCAAATCGACGAAAAGCAGGTTGCCGTGATCGCGCTTGCGGTGGATCCAGCCGGACAACCGCACGGTCTCTCCGGCATGGTCGGCGCGCAGCGCGCCGCAGGTATGGGTGCGGTAGGGATGCATTTCGTAGACGTCTTCTTCGGCTGCCGAGACAGGGGCCTCGCGGGGCCGGGCGGAGGAGGCACGAGAAGGCGCGCCGCTGTCAAGCCGGCAGGGCCGCGCGGACCTGCCCCGAGCAAATCTAGCCCAAGTCCCGAATTCTTCTCGTTGGCGCGCAAGGCGGCGTGCCCCCTAGGCTCCGCGTCGGCTTTCGCTGGCCGATCGTGGAGAGGCTTTTTCGATGCGCTCGATCCGGATTCCCCCCGCCGCGCTTCCCGTCGCGATCACGGTGGTTCTCTGGGCCTCGTCCTTCCCCGGGATCCGGGCCGCGCTGGAGGGATTCTCCCCGCTTGGGCTCGCCTCCGTCCGCTTCGCGCTCGCCGGCGCGATCCTCTTGGCGCTCGCGGCCGCGATCGGCGGCGGGTTGCCGCGCCGCGCGGATCTCCCCCGTATCCTCTTGAGCGGAGCCTTGGGCATCGCCGCCTACAACATCGCGCTGAACCAGGGCGAGGTGACGGTGAGCGCGGGCGCCGCCAGCTTCATCGTCAATATCGCGCCGATCTTCACCGCCCTCTTCGCCACGATCTTTCTGGGCGAGCATGTGGGGCGTTGGGGATGGACCGGCATGGCCGTCAGCCTCACCGGCGTCGGGCTGATCGCCCGCGCCGAAGCCGGCGAGTCCCCCCTCGGCTGGGGCGCGGGCCTGGTCCTCCTCGCCGCTTCCCTGCAAGCGCTCTATTTCGTGCTGATGAAGCCGCTGATCGCCCGCTACGGCGCCCTGAAGGCGACCAGCTATGCGGTCTGGGCAGGGGCCGCGGTGCTGCTGCCCTGGCTTCCCGCAGGCATGGCGGAAGCGCGCGGCGCGTCCGCGGGCGCGCTCTTCGCGGCGGTCTATCTGGCCGCCTTCCCCGCGGCCCTCGCCTATCTGGTGTGGAGCTTCGCCCTGGCGCGGCTGCCCGCCGCGCGCGCGGCGGCGTGGCTCTACCTGGTTCCGCCGGTCGCGACCGTCATCGCCATCGCCTGGCCCGGGGAGACGCCGAGCGCCGAGGCACTCCTGGGCGGAGCCGTCGCGCTCGCCGGGGTGCTCCTGGTCCAGTTCCGCGGCCGCATCGCCGAAGCGCCCAAAGGCGGCCGGATTGCTTCCTCCTCCGCTCGATCCGTGCTAGACGGCGGAGATGACGGTAATCGCAGACAGTCAGGCCCTGGCCGGATTCTGCCGCCGGCTGGAGGGCGACTCATACGTCACGGTTGATACCGAGTTCATCCGCGACAACACCTATTGGCCGCAGCTCTGCCTGATCCAGATCGCCGGAGAGAGCGGGGCCGCGGTCATCGACTCCCTGGCCCCGGGAATCGATCTGGGGCCGGTTCTGGCGCTGATGGCCGATCCGAAGCTCTTGAAGGTGTTCCATGCCGCGCGCCAGGATGTGGAGATCTTCTTCCATATGACCGGCGGCGTGCCCACGCCGATCTTCGACACGCAAGTGGCGGCCATGGTCTGCGGCTTCGGCGAGCAGGCCAGCTTCGAGAGCCTGGCGCAAAAGCTGGCCGGCATCTCCATCGACAAGAGCTCGCGCTTCACCGACTGGTCCCACCGGCCCCTCTCCGAGCGCCAGATCCGCTACGCCCTCGACGACGTCGTGCATCTGCGCCCGATCTACGAGCGCCTCAAGCGCCAGCTCGAGAAGAATGGCCGCGCCTCCTGGCTGAGCGAGGAGATGGCGGTGCTGACCGACCCGGCGACATACCGGGTCGATCCGAAGGAGGCTTGGCGGCGGCTCAAGGTGCGCGCCGGCAAGCCGCGCTTCCTCGCGGTGCTCAAGGAGATCGCCGCCTGGCGCGAGGAGGAGGCGCAGCGCCGCGACCTGCCGCGCAACCGACTGATCCGCGACGAGGCGCTCTTGGAGATCGCCGGCCACATCCCGGCCACCGTCGACGACCTGGCGCGCACGCGCGGGCTCTCGCGGGGCGTCGCCGAGGGCAAGGTCGGCCTGGGCATCCTCGCCGCCGTGCAGCGCGCCCTCGCCCGCCCGGAATCCGAATGGCCCAGGCCCGAGCCGAAGCCGGACCTTCCTTCGGGGCTGGCGCCGCTCATCGACCTCCTGCGGGTGCTCCTGAAGGCGAAATGCGAGGCCGCGGGCGTTGCGCAGAAGCTGGTCGCCAGCGCCGCCGACCTTGAGCTGATCGCCGCCGACGACAAGGCCGATGTGCCGGCGCTCTCCGGCTGGCGGCGCGAGCTGTTTGGGGAGGACGCGCTCGCCCTGAAGCATGGCGCCCTCGCGCTCACCGCCAAGGGCCGGCGCATCTCGATCATCCCGCTGGCCCCCAAGGCCCGCGACGCGGCGGATTAGAACGACAGCCCCACCGCCTGGCGGACATTGGGGATGCGCCGCAGCTCGACCAAGAGGCGCTCGGGGATGGGCTGATCCACCTCGACCAACGCGATCGCCTCGCCGCCGGGCGCGGAGCGGCCGAGATGGAAGGTCGCGATGTTGACCCCCGCATCGCCCAGCATAGTGCCGAGCCGGCCGATCAGGCCGGGCCGGTCTTCGTTCGTCACATAGAGCATGTGGCGGCCCAGCTCGGCCTCGACCGGGATGCCCTTGATCTCGACGAGGCGCGGCTTGTCGCCGCCGAAAAGCGTCCCCGCGACGCCGCGCCGCTGCCGGTCGGTCTCGACGTTAAGGCGGATCAGGGTCTGGTAGTCGGTCGGGCGGTCGTGCTTGACCTCGGTGATGTCGATGTCGCGCTCGCGCGCCAGCACCGAGGCGTTGACCATGTTCACGTGATCCAGCATCGGCGAGAGCAGGCCGGCGAGCGCCGCGGCGGTGATGGGCCGCGTGTTGAGCCCGGCCGCCAGCCCCTCATACTCGACGGTGACGCTGCGCAGGCCCGAGCGGGTCAACTGCCCGGCGAGGCTGCC
>DATIDB010000028.1:0-5700 GCA_035456545.1 Alphaproteobacteria bacterium
GTACCGCGCCCGCAACCACGACATCGTGCTGCTCTACTGGTCGCCGGACTACATGGACCCGCATTCGAACGCGGACAGCTTCGCCCGCAACCCCGACAACTCGGACGATGCGAAGTCCAAGCCCCTGGCCTGGCGCAACGCCTGGGACATCCCAGAGATCACCAAGGAGACCGACGCCGCCGCCCGCGAGCGCGACGCCGGCAAGCGTGCGCAGATGTATGTCGACCTGCAGAAGAAGCTGCAGGACGACGGCCCCTTCGTGATCATGTTCCAGAGCACCGAGCAGGTCGCGCGGCGCGGCGGCGTCAGCGGCTTCGTCTCGGGCCCCACTTACGACACCGTCTATTACCGCCTGGTGTCGAAGTCATGACGCGCGGCGAACGGCCCGACCGCCGGCCGCCCCGCTAGGGTCCGCCGGAGATGAGCGTCGCGGCGGCGCCCGATCCCACCGGCTTGCGGCCGGCGGGGGTCGGGCGCCGTTCGCGCTCCGGGGCCTGGCCGCTCCGGGCGGCCGGCCTGCTCGCCTCGATCCTGTTGACCTTCTTCGGCCTTCTGGCGATCACCTTCGTCATCGGCCGCGTCGTCCCGATCGACCCGGTGCTGGCCATCGTCGGCGACCGCGCCCTGCCTCAGGTCTATGCCCGGGTGCGGCAGGAGCTGGCGCTCGACGAGCCGATCTACGTCCAGTTCTGGATCTATCTCAGCCATGTCCTCAGCGGCGATTTCGGCACCTCGGTCCTCACCTCGCGGCCTGTCCTGGAGGACATCCTCCGTTTCTTCCCCGCCACCATCGAGCTGGCGACCCTGGCGACCCTCATGGGCGTCCTCGTCGGCGTGCCGTTGGGAGTCCTCGGCGCGACCCATCACGGCCGCTGGCCCGATCATCTGATCCGCATCGTCGGGCTGATCGGCTATTCCGTGCCGGTGTTCTGGCTGGGGCTGGTCGGCCTTCTGATCCTCTACGCCCGGCTCGACCTCGTCGCCGGGCCGGGTCGCCTCGACGTCTATTACGAAGACATCGTCGATCCAGTCACCGGCCTCCTCCTCCTCGATGCGGCGCTGGCCCGGGAATGGGAGGTCTTCGCCAACGCGGTCAGCCATATCGCCCTTCCCGCATCGATCCTGGGCTACTTCTCCCTCGCTTATGTCAGCCGCATGACGCGCAGCTTCATGCTCGAACAGCTCCGGCAGGAATACATCATTACCGCGCGCGCCAAGGGCGTCGGCGAGGCGCGCGTCGTCTGGCGCCACGCGCTCGGCAATGTCATGCTCCCGCTGATCACGGTCATCGCCTTGAGCTACGCCTCGCTCCTCGAGGGCGCGGTGCTCACCGAGACGGTCTTCGCCTGGCCGGGGCTCGGCCGGTACATCACCGATTCGCTCTTCAACGTCGACATGAACGCGGTGCTGGGCGGCACCATCGTCGTCGGGGCGGTCTTCATCGGGCTCAACCTCCTCTCCGACATGCTCTACCGCCTCTTGGATCCGAGGGCGCGATGAGCGCCTCGCTCGACGCTCAGGCTCCGGGCTGGCGTGCCTGGCTCCTGGCGCAGGCGCCGCAGTCGCGCCTCCAGGCCCGGCTCGGCTCGCTCTATCTCGGCTGGCTCCTCCTCCTCGCCAATCCGCTGGCGCTGGTGGGAATGGCGATCGTGGTCGCGCTCCTCCTCTTGGCCATCTTCGCGCCGCTGCTGGCGCCAGGATCGCCCTATGCGCAGGACCTGACGCAGCGGCTGCTGCCGCCCTCCGCCGAGCATTGGTTCGGCACCGACGAGCTGGGGCGGGACATCTACCGGCGGGTGGTGCATGGCGGACGCGTGACGCTCACCATCGTGCTCCTCGTCGCGATCATCGTCGCGCCGGTCGGGCTCGCGATCGGCACGGCGGCGGGATATTTCGGCGGCCTCCTCGACACCGTTCTGATGCGGACCACCGACATCTTCCTCGCCTTCCCCCGCCTCATCCTGGCCCTCGCCTTCGTCGCCGCGCTGGGCCCCGGCATCGAGAACGCGGTCATCGCCATCGCCCTCACCGCCTGGCCGCCCTATGCGCGGGTCGCGCGGGCGGAGACCCTAACCTTGCGCGAGAGCGACTTCATCAGCGCCGTGCGCCTCCAGGGCGCCTCCTCCTTGCGCATCCTCATCCGGCACGTGATGCCGCTCTGCCTCTCCTCGGTCATCATCCGGGTGACGCTCGACATGGCCGGCATCATCCTGACCGCCGCCGGCCTCGGTTTCCTCGGCCTCGGCGCGCAGCCGCCGATCCCCGAATGGGGCGCCATGGTCTCCTCAGGGCGCAGTTTCCTCCTCGACCAATGGTGGGTCGCCACCATCCCCGGCATCGCCATCTTCGTCGTCAGCCTCGGCTTCAACCTGCTGGGCGACGGGCTGCGCGACGTGCTCGATCCGAAGCAGCGCTGATGGCGTCCGCGGGCTCCTCGCTGCTCAGCGTCGAGGACCTGCAGGTCCGCTTCCGGACCCGCCACGGGGTCGTTGAGGCGGTCCGCGGCATCAGCTTCGAGCTCGGCCGCGAGAAACTCGGAATCGTCGGGGAATCCGGCTCCGGCAAGTCCATGACCGGCCGCGCCATCCTGCGCCTGGTCTCGCCGCCCGGAGAGGTCGAGGCCAAAGCCATCCGCTTCGACGGCGTCGAGCTGCAGGGCCTGAGCGAACCGCAGATGCGCCGCATCCGGGGCAAACGCATCTCCATGGTCCTGCAGGACCCGAAATTCTCCCTCAATCCGGTCATGACCATCGGCGCGCAGATCGTCGAGGCGTATCGCATCCATACCGGCGCGGCGCTCGTCGCCGCGCGGCGCCGGGCGCTGGACATGCTCACGGCCGTGCGCATCCGCGATCCCGAGCGGGTCTACGCGGCCTATCCGCACGAGCTTTCGGGCGGCATGGGCCAGCGGGCGATGATCGCGATGATGCTCGCGCCCGATCCCGACCTCCTGATCGCCGACGAGCCCACCTCCGCGCTCGACGTCACCGTGCAGATGCAGGTCCTCGCCATCCTCGACGATCTGGTGACCAGCCGGGGCATGGGGCTGATCTTCATCAGCCACGACCTCAACCTGGTCGCCTCCTTCTGCGACCGGGTGCTGATCATGTATGGAGGGCGCATCGTCGAGACCTGCCGCGCCGCGGAGCTGCATCAGGCGCGCCATCCCTATACGCGCGGGCTGCTCGCCTCGCTGCCGCGCGTCGACCGGCCCGTGGACGAGCTGCCGGTGCTGCGGCGCGACCCCTCCTGGGCGCAAGGCGCATGACGGAGACCCGCCCGATCCTGTCGGTGCGCGGCCTCTCGGTCGTCTTCGGTTCGGGTGCGGAGGCGGTCGAGGCGGTGCGCCAACTCGATTTCCACGTCGCCGAAGGGGAATGGTACGGCCTCGTCGGGGAGTCCGGCTCCGGCAAGTCCACGGTGCTGCGGGCGGTCAGCGGTTTGCTGCTTCATTGGTCGGGCGCGATCGAGGTCGCCGGCCAGAGCCAGGCGCCGCGGCGCTCCCGCGCCTTCCACAAGCTGGTGCAGATGGTCTTTCAGGACCCCTACGCCTCGCTGCATCCGCGCCATACCGTCGATCGCGCCCTATCGGAGCCGCTCGCCATCCACCGCATGGAATCGGCGGACCGGCGGATCGAGCGGGCGCTGATCGATGTCGGGCTGGATTCCTCGTTCCGCTACCGCTTCCCGCACCAGCTTTCCGGCGGACAGCGCCAGCGCGTGGCGATCGCCCGGGCGCTGATCCTCGAGCCCAGGATCCTGCTCCTCGACGAGCCGACCTCCGCGCTCGACGTCTCGGTGCAGGCGGAGATCCTCAACCTCCTGCGGCGACTGCGCCGGGAGCATGGGCTGACCGCGGTGCTGGTCAGCCACAACCTCGCCGTCGTGGCGCATATGTGCGAACGGCTCGGCGTGATGCAGAACGGCGAGATGGTGGAGGAGCTGACGGTCGAGCAGCTCCGCGCCGCCGCCCCGCAGCACCCCTATACCCGCGAGCTCTTGAGCGCGAGCGCCGGCTATGACCGCCGGATGGCGGCGGAGCTGGCCGAAACCGCCTGAGCGGCGATCTTGTCCGCCGCGGGATCCAGGAAGGCTCGACGGTGATCCGGACCGGCCGTTGTTACGACCGGATAGTCTGCGAATTCGAGCCAGGCGACCGAGCGGCGGCACCCTTCGGCGAAGCTTACGATCGGAGCATAGCCCAGCCGTTCTCGGGCTTTGTCCCACGGAAGCTTGACCCGGCAGCGATGCAGCAGCGCCCGCTCCAGCGAAGGGACCGGGCCACCGCGCGACGCCCCATGCGAAGGCTCTTGATCGGGCCGCCGCGACCTCGCCGCCGAATAGACCGCCCTCGCCGCCGCGCCGACCGGCTTTGGAAGGAGCCGCAAGGCCGACCGGCGCCATGCCTTCCAATCGAAGCGCGGCGCGTAGCGGAGCGAAGGGATGCGATCCACGCTCACCCCCAACGCCTCGGCGATCGGCCGATAGAGATCGCGCCAGGTCACCGTCTCCTCATCGCCCAGCAGAAAGGCCTCCCTGTCTATACCGGGCGCTCGAAGCGCAAGCTCGACGGCATGCACGAGATTGTCGACATAAAGGGCATTGCAGATGCCGGCGCCGCCCTCGACGAGATAGGCCTTGCCGGAAAGCAGCTCATCGGCAAAACCGCCGATCCAAGAGGAGCGTGGACCGTAGACGATTCCCGGCCGCAGGATCACGAGCTCGACCGATCCGGAGGAGCGCAGGCGCCGCAGCAGGGATTCCGCGTCGATCTTGTGTCGATTGTAGGCGACCGGCTGCCGGCGGCGCAGCGGCGAGCGCTCATCGGTTCCGGGCGGGGGGGCCTGTCCATGCACCGATGCCGAGCTGAGGTAGATCATTCGCTTCACGCCGGCATCCTGCGCGGCGCGATAAGCCGCCTCGGCGGTGCCGAGGATCGTGCGCCGATCGCCTGCGATCGCATGCACGACCGCATCGCATCCCGCCATGGCGGCGGCCAGCGCAGCCCGGTCGAGCCCGTCGGCGACGCGGCCGTCGAGCGCAAAGCGCGCAGGACCGGCGAGACGCGCCGGATTGCGGACCACGGGACGGATCTCGGCCCTGCGGCAGAGATGCAGCCGCTCGACGATGCGCGCGCCGATGCATCCGCTGGCGCCCAGGACAGCGAGGCGCATCATGCGGCCGATCCTGCCAGGACTTCGGCCGCGCGGCGTTCCTCCGCGTCCAGCCACCCCATCTCCATCACGCGGCGATCGGCATAGCAGCGATCGACCAACTCCAAGGCGGGCATCGCCTCTTCCGCCGAGACGAAGCGATGGGGTCCGCCCGCCAGGGCCGACCCGATCGCGCGCAGTTGCTCGAGGAGCGCATCGTGAAAGCCGGACGGCGGCCTCTCCCGCACCGTGGCCTCAAGTCGATTTGGGCCGTCCTCGAGCCAGAGCCCGACGCGCTCGGCCTCGTTGACCTCCCAAACCAACCGTCCCTTCGTGCCGGCGATCTCGTAGAGATTGGGCCTGCGCCAACTTCGGCTGATGCGCAGGACGCCCTCGACCTCCCCAAATGCGAGCTTGACCCGGCAATCGGACTCCACGCCGCCCATCGCGTCGTCCTCGTAGGAAAGAGCGGTGCAGCCGCCAAACCACCAGCCGAGAAGATCCAGGGCATGGACGCCGATATCCATCAGCGCGCCGCCGCCCGAAG
>DATIDB010000029.1:0-2039 GCA_035456545.1 Alphaproteobacteria bacterium
GCGCATCGGGCGAGCGGCGCAACGCCGCCGTCGCCTGCCGGGGCGCAACCCCGAAGGGGCCGGGGCCTTTTGCGCCGCGGGTTCGTCGCGGGGCTTGCCTGTAGCGCCCGGCTACAAGGCTGCGCCCCGCTCCTGCCCGCAGCGCAAAATCCCTCCGGCGCAGATGGTTCAATCTTACGGAATACCGCTCTAGGGACGCGCGGTCAGGCCGCCATCCACGATCAGCTCCGTGCCGGTGATGAAACCGGCCTCGTCCGAAAGCAGGAAGAGGCAGGCCGCGGCCATGTCCTCGACCCTGCCGATGCGCCCCAGCGGAACGACCTTCGCCAGCCGGTCCAACGCGGCCGGATCCTTGTCCCAGCGCGCCTGCATCGGCGTATGCACCGGCCCGGGAATGATCACGTTGGAGCGGATCCCGTCGCGGGCGAACTGGATGGCGATGGACTTCGACAGGCGGATCACCGCCGCCTTCGAAGCGCCATAAGCGTCTTGAGGGCGGTCGTCTCCGCGCAGGGCGTCGGTCGATGAGATATGCACCATGGCCCCGCCGCCCGCGCGCTTCATCGCCGGAACCGCGTGGCGGACGGTCAAGGCGAAGGATTTGAGATTGATCGCCATGACGCGGTCCCACACCTCCATGTCCATCTCGGTGCAGGATCGGTCGCGGTCGAACCACAGCACGCCCGTCGTGTTGACGAGGAGATCCAGGCGCCCATGCTTCTTCGACCAATCGCCGATTGCGGCGGCGACGAAGGACTCCTCCGTAAGGTCGCCCCGTCGATAGGCGTGCCGGTCGCCGTCCGCCGCCAGTCCCTCGGCCGCCGGCTTCTGATCGGCCATGGCCACGAAGGCGCCGCGGTCCAGGAGCGCCCGCGCTATGGAGAGCCCCATCCCTCCGCCCGCGCCGGCGACGAAGGCGACCTTTCCCTCAAAGCTCATGGGCAATGCGCTCCCTTGTATCCCCGATGGACCTCGGCAGCCTATCGTCGGACGCGACGCGGGTCAGCACTCCCAAAGAGCGCATCCCGCCGGGGATCGGCTCAGCGGTTCGGGTCGTCCAGCCAGGAGGGGCGCGTCTTCTCGCCGATGAGGCAGTCCACGCGCGGCGTCTGGACCTGCAGCGCGGCCGGGAGGAGGGCCGGAGCGGCGGGTCCTGCGATCTCCAGAACCAGCTTGCGCCGGATCGCTTCGGCGAACCGGCTGGGATCTTGCACCGACAGGATGAACGCGCCGGGGCCGCCGATGACGCAATCCTCGTAGTAGATGTCGAGCTGGCCCGGGCCCAGCCCGCCGATGCCGCCGGCCTTCAGCGTCACCGGCAAGCCGTTGATGACGATTCCGCGGGCGAGGACCGCGTCGCGCGTCGGCACGACCGGCAGCCCCATATTGTTCGGACCGTCGCCGGAGACGTCGATGACCCGCCGGGGCGCGTCGAATCCGTTGCCCTCGAACAACCCGGCGGAGAAGAGAAGCGCGCCCGAGATCGAGGTGCCGCGGATGCGCGCGCTTGGCGCGGCGGCGAGCTCCTCCGCGAAGGCTGCCGCCGAGGGCCGACCGTCGATGACGCGCCAGGGGATAATCACCGTCTGCGATCCCGGGCCGGCCCATTCGACATAGGTGACCGCGATCCGGCCATGCGGCCCCGAGGTGACGGTGCGGACCAGCTCCTCATGCAGGAAGGCCTCGACATAGCCGCCGCGCTGCAGGAGCTTCTCGTCCTCGTCCATGGAGCCGGAGACATCCACCGCCAGCACCAGCTCCAGATCCACCGCCTGGTCCTGCGCCGGCGCGCCCCGCGTCGACGCCAGGAGGCAGGCAGCCGCCGCGAGGCAGAGGCGAACGGCGCTAACCTGCATCGTCCGGGAGGGGCGCGAACACCTCGCGCGGCTCGCGCACTCCGCGCAGGCGGTGCCGGCCCAGCGACTTCAGCCGCACCGACGGCGCCGCCCGAACGAAGGAGTCCGAGACGAGCAAGGGCGAGCCGAGCGTCTGGCAAAGGGCTTCCAGCCGGCTCGCCTCGTTGACCGCCGGGCCGATCA
>DATIDB010000030.1:0-7762 GCA_035456545.1 Alphaproteobacteria bacterium
TGGAAGACCATCGCGATGTCGCGGTCCTTCGGCGGGGTGAAGTTGACCAGCATGTCGTCGATGTAGATCTCGCCCGCGGTCGGCTCCTCGAGGCCCGCGATCATCCGCAGCAACGTTGTCTTGCCGCAGCCGGAGGGGCCGAGCAGCACCAGGAACTCACCGTCGGCGAGGGCGATGTCGATGCCCTTCAGCACCTCGACGGCCCAGTAGCGCTTGGTGAGATTGCGGATGATGAGCGAGGCCATGGCCCGGCTAGCCTTTCACCGCGCCGGCGGTCAGCCCGCGCACAAAATACCGCCCCGCCACCGCATAGACGAGGAGCGTCGGCAGCGCCGCGATGATCGCGCCCGCCATGTCCACGTTGTACATCTTCACGCCTGTCGAGGTATTGACGAGGTTGTTGAGCGCGACGGTCAGCGGCTGCTGCGGGCCGGAGGTGAAGGTCGCGCCGAAGAGGAAGTCGTTCCAGATCTGCGTGAACTGCCAGATCACCGTCACCACCAGGATCGGCGGCGACAGGGGCAGCATGATGCGCCGGAAGATGGTGAAGAACCCCGCCCCGTCGATGGTCGCCGCCTTGACCAGCTCGTCGGGAACGGTGACGTAGAAATTGCGGAAGAACAGGGTCGTGAAGGCGAGGCCGTAGACGATATGCACCAGGATGAGGCCATAGGTGCTGCGCGGGCCGACGAGGCCGAGGAATCCCAGCGTCTGCGCCATCGGCAGGATCACCACCTGGAACGGGATGAAGCAGCCGAACAGCATGAGCGCGAAGATCAGATTGGCGCCCGGGAATCGGACCTTGGTCAGGGCGAAGCCGTTGAGCGCGCCGAGGAGCGTGGAGATCGCCCCCGCCGGCACGACCAGCCGCACCGAATTGACGAAATAGGGCGCAAGGCCACGGCAATCGACGCCGATGCAGGCCTCGTTCCAGGCCGTCTTCCAGGCGTCGAAGCTGACCTTTCGCGGCGGCGAGAGCAGCGAATAGGTGCGGATTTCCTCAAGGTCCTTGAGGCTGGTCGCGATCATGATCAGCAGGGGCGTGAGATACCAGAGCGCGAAGAGAATCAGCGCCGAGTAAACCGCGATGCGGCCGAGGAGCCGCCCCGCTCCATCCTCGCCGATGGCGTGCGGCTCGGGCCTCATCGCTTCTGCTGCCGCAGCTCGGAATAGAGATAAGGCACGATGATCGCCAGCACGATGGCGAGCATGAACACGGCGGAGGCCGAGCCGACGGCGATCTGGTTGCGACGGAAGGTCATCTCATACATGAAGTTCGCGGGGAGCGTGGACTGGAAGCCGGGCCCGCCGCCCGTCAACGCGACCACGAGATCGAAGCTCTTGACCGCCAGGTGCATCAGGATGACGAAGGCCGAGACGAAAACCGGCCGGATCGAGGGCAGCATGATCGAGGCGTAGATGCGCGGCAGGCTGGCGCCGTCGAGCTGCGCGGCCTTGACGATCTCCTGGTCCACCCCGCGCAGCGCCGCCAGCACCATGGCCATCACAAATCCGGAAGCCTGCCAGACCGCGGCGATCACCAGCGTGTAGACCGCCATGTCGCGATCGACGATCCAATCGAACTCGAACCCGGCGAAGCCGAGGTCCTGCATGAATTTCTGGATGCCGATGCCCGGATTGAGAATCCATTTCCAGGCGACGCCCGTGACGATGAAGCTGATCGCCATCGGATAGAGATAGATGGTCCTGAGCGCGCCCTCGATGCGGATGCGCTGGTCGAGCAGCACCGCGAGAGCCGAGCCCAGCGCCATGGCGATGAGGATGAACAGCGCGCCGAAGACCATGAGGTTGGTGAAGGCAACCGAGAAGCGCGAGGACCCGACCATCGCCTTGTAGGGCTCGATCCCGACCAGCTCGTAGCTCGGCAGCAACGTCGAGCCGGTGAAGGACATGTAGATCGTCCACAGGATGAAGCCGTAGACGAAGAGGAGGATGAGGGCAAAGGAGGGCGCGACCACGAGCGCGGAGATGCGCTCCTGCAGGAACAGCCTCCACTCGGAACCGGCGGCCGGCGCGCCGCCGCGGGCGACTGTCGTCAACGCCCTTCCCCTATCCAGGCCCGCCGGGCCCCTCGCCCGGCGGGATCATGGAGCGATCACCCTTTGGCGGCGATCATCTCCTCGGCCAAGGTCTCGACCGCTTCGTCGACCGGCATGTCCGAGTTGAAGAACTCGGTCACCACGTCCAGGAAGGCGCCGCGGACGGCGCCGGCCTGCAGGATCTCATGCGCGACCGAGCCCACGAGCGTGCCGGCGGCGCTGGCGGTCTTCAGATCGTCCATCGATTTCAGCGCGCAAAAGTCGAACTTGTCGCGCTTGACGCCGATGCGCGCCGGGATCGAGCCCTTGTAGAGATTGAAGGTCTCCTGGAACTTCTCCCCGAGGATCAGCTTGGCGAGGAGCGCCTGCCCCGCCACCTGGTCCGGGCCCTTCACCTTGAACATGGCGAAGCTGTCGCTGTTCAGGATATAGCCGGTCTTCGACGGCGTCGGAGCGCAGATATAGTCCTTGTCGCCGACCTTGCCGGCGGCGGCGAACTCGCCCTTGGCCCAGTCGCCCATGATCTGCATCCCCGCCTGCCCGTTCATGACCATGGCGGTGGCGAGGTTCCAGTCGCGCCCCGGGAAGGCCGGATCGACATAGGACCGGAACTTGCGGAAATACGCGAAGGCCTTCTTCATGGTGTCGGAGGTCAGCGCCTTCTCGTCCAGCTCGCCCAGAGCCTTGTTGTAGAACTCCGCGCCGCCGACGCCGAGCACGATCGCCTCGAAGACGGTGGCGTCCTGCCAGGGCTGACCGCCATGGGCGAAGGGGATCTTGCCGGTCGCCTTGATCTTCTCGGCGGCCTCGAACATGCCCTCCCAGGTCGTCGGCACGCCGTCGACGCCCGCGGCCTTCAGCACCTCGGGATTGGCCCAGACCCAGTCCACGCGGTGGATGTTGACGGGCACCGCCACATACTTGCCGTCAAACTTGACGATGCCCTGCAGGAGCGGCGGCAGCAGCTTGTCCCAGCCCTCGGCCGCTCCGACCGAGGATAGATCGGCAAGCGCGCCCTCCTTCGCCCAGTCGGAGATGTTCGGCCCTTTGATCTGCACGGCGGCGGGCGGATCGCCGGCCAGGACGCGGCTGCGCAGGACGGTCGCCTGCGCATCGCCGCCGCCGCCCGCCACGGGCGAATCAATCCATTTGCCGCCGGCCGCTTCGAACTCGGCTTTCAGCTCGGCCACGGCTTTCGATTCGCCACCCGAGGTCCAGTAGTGCAGGACCTCGACGGTCGGCTGCTGCGCAAACGACTGTCCCCCCGCCAGGCTTCCCGCCAGGACGACCAAGGACAGAACGGATTTTCGAACGGATTGCATTCCCCTGTCTCCCTGTCTCTGCGTATGTCCTCCGCGACCGCGGCCGGACGTCGTTCGCAGTCCAGCCGCGGCGCGGGCTTTTGAGAACTCTCCGGGACCATGCTATCCCAGCTCTCCCCCGCTGAGGTAGAAAAGTTACCCGACCCCCGTAACAATCCGCTAGTCCAGCTCGCCTCTCCGATACAGCGCGCCGGACGCAATGCTAGGCTCGCGCCCATGGCCCTTCGCATCAACCGGATCCTGCGTTGGCTAGGCTACGCCCTCGCCGCGTTGTCCGTACTCGCCCTTCTCGGCGGCCTCGCCGGCTGGCGCTGGATGCGCTCCACCCTTCCGCCGCAGCACGCGGAGGTACGGCTGAAAGGCATTTCGGGCTGGGTCGCGATCCGCCGTCCGGAGGCCGACGGCATCCCGACGATCAGCGCCGAAAACGAGAACGACGCCTATTTCGGCCTCGGCTGGGCGCATGCCGAGGACCGACTCTGGCAGATGGATTTCCAGCGTCGCGCCGCATCGGGACGACTGTCCGAGGTCCTGGGCGCGCGCACGCTCCCCATCGACCAATTCATGCGCACGCTGGGGCTGATGCGGGCGGCCGAAGCGGGGCTCGAAGGCATGAGCCCCGAAATCCGCGGCGTGCTGGAGGCCTATGCCGCGGGCGTCAACGCCTGGATCGAGCATCATCGCGGACCGCTTCCGCCGGAGTTCCTGATCCTGGGTTACCGGCCGGAGCCCTGGCGCCCGGTCGACACGGTCCTCTGGGGCCGGTTGATGGCGCTCGAGCTCAGCGACAACTATCGCGGAGAGCTTGCCAGGGCCCGGATCGCCTCGGTGCTGACCCCTGAGGAGCTGGAGCGCCTTTTCCCGAGCGACGACGGCGCCGGGCCGACAACGATCGACACCGCGGCCCTCGGGAGCGCCTTGCGCCTCGCCGGAACCCTGCCCGATCTCGCAGAGCTGCCGGGATTCGGCGCGGCGGCCTCCAATGCCTGGGTCCTCTCCGGGTCGCGCACGAAGTCGGGGAAGCCGATCCTCGCCAACGATCCGCATCTGGGCTTGAGCGTCCCGATCCTCTGGTACCTCGCGCGCATCGAGACGCCGACGCTGACGCTTGCCGGCGCGACCGCTCCCGGCGTGCCGGCGGTGCTGATCGGCCATAACACGCGCATCGCCTGGGGATTCACGACGACCCACAGCGATACCCAGGATCTCTTCGTCGAACGACTGGTCGGCACGGACCGCTATGCGAGCCCGGACGGGCCCCTGCCCTTCCTCACCCGCACCGAGCGCATCGAGGTCAAGGGAGAGAAGGCGGTGGAGATCACCGTCCGAGAGACGCGGCACGGGCCGGTGATCTCCGACGCCAGCAAGGACGCCGCGGCCATCGCCGCCGAGGGCCATGCCGTCGCGCTGGCCTGGCCGGCGCTGCGCGCCGACGACGGGACCGCGGAAGCCGTCCTGCGCCTCAATCGCGCGCGCGACTGGAGCGAGTTCCGCGACGCTCTGCGCGGCTTCCACAGCCCGCAGCAGAACGTGTTCTACGCCGACGTAAACGGCCATATCGGCATGATCGCGCCCGCCCGCGTGCCGGTCCGGCCCGCCGGCGAGGATGGCCGCCTGCCCGTCGAGGGGGCGAGCGGCGCGCATGACTGGACCGGGTTCATTCCCTTCGACGAGCTGCCGCAAATCTTCGACCCGCCTTCAGGAAAGATCGTCAACGCCAACAACCGGATCGTGCCGAAAAGCTATCCCCATCTGATCGCCGCCGAATGGGAGGCGCCCTATCGGGCGCAGGCCATCGAGGAGTCGCTGGACGGCGGCTTTGGAGCGACAGTGGAGGAGTCCCGGGCCCTGCAGGGCAGCGTCTTGTCCATCGCGGCGCGGGAGCTGGTCCCGCTGATGACGGACTTCGAGCCCGAAACCGAGCGCCAGGCGAAGGCGCGGGACCTTCTGCTCGGCTGGGACTTCCAGATGCGCGCCGAGACGCCGCAGCCGCTGATCTTCGACGCCTGGCTGATCGCGCTGACCGAGGCGGTCTTCGCCGACGAACTGGGCCAAGCCTTCGATTCCTTCCTCGGCTGGCAGGCGGACACGCTCCAGCGCGTCCTGACCGAGGATCCGGCCTGGTGCGACGACCGGCGCACCCCCGCCCAGGAGACCTGCGAGGACCAGCTCCGCTTGAGCCTCGATCGGGCGCTCGCCCTCTTGGAGAAGCGCTTGGGGAAGGACATCGCCGCTTGGCGCTGGGGCGATCTGCACCGCGCCCGCTTCGCCCATCCGGTCTTCACCTCGGTGCCGCTTCTCGGCCGCCTCTTCGACCGGACCGCCGAGATCGGAGGCGATTACTACACGGCCTTGCGCGCGGCGCCGCGCATCCGAGGCGAGCAGCGCTTCACCGCCATCCACGGCGCGGGGGTCCGGGCCGTCTTCGACCTCGCCGAGCTGGACAAGTCGCTCTTCGTGCTGGGGCCCGGGCAGTCGGGCCATGTGCTTTCGAAGCATTACGACGACCTTTTGACCTCATGGCGGCTGGGATCGTCCTATCCTATCGTCAAGCCGCGGGAGGGAAGCCCGATGCGAACCACCTTCCTCGCGCCGCTGTCGGAGCGTTGAGCCATGGCCGTGTCGATCGCCGAGATCAAGGACGCCGCCGGAGCCATCGCCGGCCAGGTCAAGCGCACGCCGTCGGTCGATGCGCCGCGCCTGGCCGAGCTGGTTGGCGCGGAGCGCATGGTCCTGAAACTCGAGAGCCAGCAATTCACCGGCTCCTTCAAGGATCGGGGGGCGCTGGTGAAGCTGCTCAGCCTCACCCCCGAGGAGCGCAAATCCGGCGTCGTCGCCATGTCCGCCGGCAACCATGCGCAAGGCGTGGCCTACCACGCCGCTCGGCTCGGCATCCCGTCGACCATCGTCATGCCGGTCGGCACCCCCTTCACCAAGATCGAGCGCACGCGCCATCTGAACGCGCGCGTGGTGGTCGAGGGCGACGGCTTCGACACGGCCGGCGCCTTCGCGCGCGATCTGGCGGCGAGGGAAGGCCTCGTCTTCGTTCACCCTTACGACGATGAGAGGATCATAGCCGGCCAGGGCACCGTCGGCCTGGAGATGCTGGCCGACCACCCCGATCTCGATTGCCTCGTCGTCCCCATCGGCGGGGGCGGGCTGATCGCCGGCATCGCGACGGCGGCCAAGGCGCTGAAGCCCGCGATCGAGATCCTGGGCGTGGAGGCGAAGCTCTATCCCTCGATGTATAACGCCATGCGCGGACTGGAGCCCGCCTCGGGCGGCAGCACCATCGCCGAGGGCATCGCCGTCAAGCGCCCCGGCGCGCTCACCAAGCCGATCGTCGAGGCGCTGGTCTCGGACATCCTCCTGGTCGGGGAGGACACGCTCGAGCGCGCGGTCATGCAGCTCATCGAGGTGCAGAAGCTGGTGGCCGAGGGCGCGGGCGCGGCGGGCCTCGCCGCCATGCTGGCCTATGGCGAGCGCTTCGCCGGCAAGCGGGTCGGGACCGTGATCTGCGGCGGCAACATCGATGCGCGCATGCTGGCGCACATCCTCATGCGCGGGCTCGTGCGCGACGGGCGCATGGTGCGCCTGAGGATCGAGATCACCGACCAGCCGGGCGCGCTCGCGCGCCTCGCCGGCGTGATCGGAAAAGCCGGAGGCAACATCATCGAGATCTATCACCAGCGCATGTTCCACGACGTGCCGGTGAAGAAGGCGGATATCGACGCGGTGGTCGAGACCCGCAACGCCGAGCACGTGCGCGAGATCGTGCAGGGCCTCAACGCGATCGGTTTCCCGACGCGATTGCTCGGGACCTCCTCGGTCGACAGCGGGGGATGAGATTTATCCCGATGGCTTGATTTGCTCCGTGGCGCCCTATTGGCTGCTTCGGGAAGCAAGAGAAGCCGCACAGCCCCGCGCTACTATCTCTCCAACAGCGAAGGAGTGCGAGCATGCCCTTCCGCAATGTCCTGGAGATGATCGGCAATACGCCCCTGATCGAGGCGAGGCGCCTCGATGCGGGACCCTGCCGCCTGTTCCTCAAGCTCGAAAGCCAGAATCCCGGCGGGTCGATCAAGGACCGCATGGCGCTCTCGATGGTCGAGGCCGCCGAGCGCGAGAGCAAGATCGGCCCTGGCGGGCTCCTGGTCGAGGCGACGGCCGGCAATACCGGCCTCGGCCTCGCGCTGGTCGCGGCGCAGAAGGGTTATCGGCTGCTGCTCGTCATTCCGGACAAGATGGCGCAGGAGAAGATCTTCCACTTGCGCGCGCTCGGCGCGGACATCGTGATCACGCGCTCCGATGTCGGGAAGGGCCAACCCGAGTACTACCAGGATCTGGCCGAGCGGCTCGCCCGCGAGCAGAACGGCTTTT
>DATIDB010000031.1:0-4476 GCA_035456545.1 Alphaproteobacteria bacterium
CGGGGCACGCTCTCCCGGACCCGGCGACAGATGGGCCATTCGCCGAGGCGATGAAAAAGGCGACCGACAACGGTAGGGTGATCCAAACGGTCTGCCGGAGGGTCCAGGCGATCGCGAGCGCCACAGCGATGCAGATCAGCCAGGTTCGAATGGCAGCGCGTGGGTCCGTCGCTGGCCCGCCGCCAGCGCCCTTCTGTTCGACCCGGCGGCGGACGGGCATCTGGCCTTTCCAATCCTTCTCCGACGGCTGCCCTGCAGCGCGCCCCTTTCACCGGGACAATCGACAGGTTTCGGGGCGATCCGTTGCGGATTCGGGGCCATAGCCGACTGGGGGCGGGGACCTTGGCGACAAGGCGCCGGGACGGCCCTTGGCGCGTCTGGCGGGCATCCTCGACCGCTTCATAGGATCTCGACCGCCCGGGTGAGTCGGCAGCGAGGCCATTCGCAAGCAAGCCGAGTCTCCTCGAAAGCGACCCTCACGTGAGAAACCCGCAGCGCTCAGTGTCCTCAGTGACGCCGCTCGGCCGGCCGGTCGGGCCGACGACCTTCCGAACACGCCTCGTGTCTTGGTCTGGGGACAACAGGCCCGCGCATGACGACGCGCGAACCCCGCTCGCAAGGACCTCCAGGGATCGGGTGGTCGGCGTAAATCCTCGAAGCCCTGTCACTTGAACGATGCGATACGGTTCGGTCCAGGTTTCGAAAGCCGGAGCGGGAGGCGTGTCGAACAGGCGGGTAAAAACGAGATATCGCCACAGGGCATCATACGATTGAATCGAAGCTATCTTCTTTCACCGCGCCTGCTTGCCTTGACGTGCAAGTTCTGAAGACGGTCCTCAACGCGATCGGGCCGCTCATTGCAGATCCGGCGATAATGCTCGATCCATGCTTCGATCACCTTCACTCCGCCGGGACGTACCCGGCATGGCCGCGCCTGCGCGGAGCGCCCGCGCTCAATCAGCCCCGCGCGTTCGAGCACCCTTAGATGCTTTGAAACCGCCTGTAGGCTGATATCGAAAGGACTGGCGAGTTCCTTTAGGCTTGCGTCGCCCGCGGCGATGCGCGCGAGAATCGCGCGGCGGGTCGGATCGGCGAGGGCCGCCATTACTGCGCTGAGACGATCGCTCATGATCAACAGATTGGATTATAAACTGGTTGGTTTAATATTAAGTAAAAATGAGAGTTTGGTCAAGTCCAGGAGATCTACAGGCTGAGTGAGTTCAAGGCGGGAGGTGAAGGGGAGGCGGAAAGAGGCCGTCATTGGGCCGTCGACGGACGGCCTCCGCCGCATCCATCATTCCGGCCTTTCGATGATCACCCGACCGCGTCCGCGCCGCAGCAGATATCCCCCGCGCGGGATTCTAAGCTTGCCGGCTTTGATCAGGGGCTGCAGCGCCTCGGCGATCGTGCGCGCATTCTTGTCGCTCGTTTCGCCCCCGCCATCGCCTTGCGTTGAAATCCACTCGGAGAAAGCACGAGTGGCGATATCCTCTCCAAGAGACTTGCGAAGAGCGTTCAATTTGCGTAGCTGCCCTTTCGAAAGATCTCCTTCGTTGAGTCCGCTCTTCCGACGCCGCGCCATAAGGTGTTCTCCCCGTTGTGTTTAACGCTCTTTTTTGTGATCTAAAAACTTGAACTTCGCAAGCGGAAATACGACGAAGATCACATCGTTGCTTTGTGCGGCTCGGGTACTGATCGTTCGCTTCGTTTTCCCGCGACTCGGGGCGCTGTCCGTGGCCGCCGTGGTTGCGCGGGGTGCGGTAAAGCCGATGCGACCAGCGCTCATCGCCGAGCGTCGGGGCTCATGGTAGGCTTCATCAGCCCTCCTGCCCGAGTCGCCACCGTCGCGCAGGGCCGGACCGGCGCTCCGAAATCGCGCTTTTATCGAGAGATATTGAGATTGGGGCCCGAATGCCTATATCTTGCGCCTCGTTTCACACCAACAGGGGACGATAATGCCGAAGAGCCCGCAGACAACCGTAACCCTAAAGCAATTCGCCACTCGCTTGGCGGAGGAGCACGAGCTTCCAAAGACCACCGCCAACGCGATACTGTCGGACCTCGTCGGTTTGATTGGACGCCACCTCAAGAAGGGGGACAAGGTCCGCATTCCGGGATTGGGCATCCTGACCGTGCGCAAGCGCCCGGCGCGCATGGGCCGCAATCCCGCGACCGGGGAAGCCATCAAGATCAAGGCCAGCAAGAAGGTCGCCTTCCGGGCCGCCAAGGAGCTGAAGGAATCGGTCTAGCGCCTCGGAGGGTCGCGAAAAGCCGCGCTTCTCGCGCGCTTTTTCGGTCTCAGGCGAAGAATCCGGCGGTACTTTGGATGGCCCTCACGCTGCCGTCCAAGCCCGACGGGATGTGTTCCGCGCAACGGCCGCTCTCGATCTGGAGCGGCCGTTTGCATTGCTGCCCGGCTTGGCAACCGCGAGGCGCCTGCCGGCGTCCGTGAAGAGCGACCGTCGTCGATAATCGCCCAGGAAGTGATCGCCGCCGCATGTCCGTTCAGACCGCCGAGCCGTCATCCCCATTCCCGATCCGATTCCTGGAGTTCGTCTCGCTCACCGCCGCAATGATCGCGCTGAGCGCGCTCTCGATCGACGTGATGCTTCCGGCCCTTCCGGCGATGGCCGAGGGATTCGCCATCGGCGACCCGAATGAGCGGCAACTGGTGGTCACCCTTTACCTGCTCGGCTTTGCAGTCGGACAGCCCGTCTATGGCCCACTGTCCGACCGGTTCGGACGAAAGCCTGTGGTGATCGCAGGCTTGTGCATCTACGCCGTCGGATCGCTGGCAGCCATGCTGGCGCCGAGCTTCTCCGTGCTTTTGCTCAGTCGGGCTGCGCAAGGCATCGGCGCCGCCTCGCCGCGCATCATGGCGGTCGCCATCGTCCGCGACCGGTTCGCCGGCCGCGCGATGGCCCGCGTCATGTCATTCGTGATGATGGTGTTCATCATCGTTCCCATCCTTGCGCCCGCGCTGGGTGAGGCGATCATCACGCTCGCGCCATGGCGCTCGATCTTCGGCTTCCTGGCGGCCGCTGGCATGGCCACTCTGTTCTGGAGCCTGTGGCGTTTGCCCGAGACGCGCCATGCGCAGGACCGGCTGCCGCTCTCCTTCGGCGCTCTGGCCCGGTCCTTGCGCGTGGTGGCAGGGGATCGCTGCGCGGTGGGCTACACGATCGCGCTCGGGTTCATGTTCGGCAACCTGATGAGCTATATCGGCAGCGCGCAGCAGATCTTCGTCGACCTCTATGGCTTGGGATCGCTGTTCCCGGTGGCGTTCGGCGGCATCGCCTGCTTCATGGCGCTGGCCTCGCTGGCGAATTCGCGGCTGGTGATGCGGCTCGGCATGCGCCGCATCTCGCATGCGGCGCTGCTCTCGTACCTGGCGATCTGCGGAGCGATGGCCCTGGCGGGCTTTCCCGAGCGCCCGTCGCTGCTGGTCTTCTGCGCCTTCCTGGCGAGCACATTCTTCTTCTTCGGGCTGACGGTTCCGAACTTCAACGCGATGGCGATGGAGCCGCTTGGCCATGTCGCGGGCGTGGCCTCCTCGATGCTCGGATGCTACACGACGGCGGTGGGGGCCATTCTCGGCTGGATCATCGGCCAGTCCTTCGACGGTACCGTGCGGCCGTTGGAGATCGGGCTGAGCGTCGTCGCCGCGATGGCGCTTCTGACCGTATTGGTCACCGAACGCGGCCGGCTCTTCGTTCCGCACGCCCCGCATGCGCCGCCGGCCGAAACGCCGCGCGCGGAAACCGGTCGCGGCGGCCCGATCTAAACGCGTAACACCGGCGCGCTTCAGCTTGCGCGCAATTCATGCCATACCGGTGTCATCCTCGGAGAACAAAGCGGCCGCGCCCGCGCCGTGAGCGGCGACGGCGCCCGGACGAAAGGGGCCGGTGCGTGGCGAGACCGATCGGATCGGAAGGACCCCGCCGCTGCGCCGCCCTGACCCGCTCGGGCGATCCCTGTCGAAATGCGGTCGGTCGCGGCGAGGCGTTCTGCGGATTGCACGCCAAGACGAAGAGCGAAATCGCCGGCGAGCTCTACGACGACGCGATCGGCGCGGAGGAGCGGCGGCTCTGGGACAGCATCTCGGTCACCGATCTCGATGCCGAGATCCGCATCGCCAAGCTCCAGTTGAAGCGGCTGCTGGGCGCGCAGCGGCGCGCGGAGCTGGAGCGCGGCTCAAAGAAAGCGCCTGCCGCGCAGCGGAAGAAAGGGAAGGGCATGAGGACCGGGACGGCGCGGGCGATCGACCACGACGAGCGCGTCAATCGATTGCTGGGCCGGATCTCGCATTTGGTGGCCACGCGCGCCAAGCTTCAGCGCGAGGCGGCCGCGAGGGACAAGGACCGGCCGCAGCAACCAGCCAACGACCCCGTCGAGCGGCTCGCGCGCAAGCTCGACCGCGTTGCCGCGTGCGCCTCGCCGGCAAGACAAGCTCGGGACCGTCCGGATCGGGCGGCG
>DATIDB010000032.1:0-9447 GCA_035456545.1 Alphaproteobacteria bacterium
GCCGCGAGCAGCACGCCGCCGGCCTCGGCCACCCAGCTCGAATTGGTGGCAAGGAAGGTCGACATGAAGCCCCAGATGATCATCTGCATGGTCGGCCAGTAGGTCAGCTCCAGGAGCCGGGGCATGGAACCGCGCAGGATGTAGAGGTGACGCAGCAGCATCGCGTAGACGCGCCGCGCCGAGCCGCCGGAGCGGGCGACCGCCGTCGTCACTGCGCGGCCTCCCCGGCTTCGCCGCCGTTCCGGCTGCGGGCGATGTCGAGGAACACCTCCTCGAGGTTTCGGCGCCCGTAGCGGGCGATCAGGGCCGCCGGCGCGCCGCGGTCGACGATGCGCCCGCCGCGCATCATCAGGACCGTCGAGCAGAGGCGCTCGACCTCGCCCATGTTGTGCGAGGCGAGCAGGATCGCCGCGCCGCTTTCGACGCGGTAGCGCTCGAGATAGGAGCGCACCCAATCGCCGGTGTCGGGATCGAGCGAGGCGGTCGGCTCGTCGAGCAGCAGCACCTCCGGCGCGTTGAGCAGCGCCTTCGCCAGCGCCACGCGCGTCTTCTGACCGGCCGAGAGGCTGCCGACGCGGCGCTTCTCGAGCGGCTGCAGCGCCAGCCCCTCGAGCAGCTGCCGGATGCGCTCGCGCGGCCGGGAGAGGCCATAGAGATGCGCATAGACCAGAAGGTTCTCGCGCACCGTGAGGCGATGCGGAAGCTCGACATAGGGCGATGAGAAATTGATCCGGTGCAGCACCTGATACCGGCGGCGCGCCATGTCGGCGCCCAAGACGCGCACATCTCCCGCGCTGGGCTTCAGCAGCCCGAGCAGCATGGAGATCGTGGTGGTCTTGCCGGCTCCATTGCCCCCCAGAAGCCCGACCGTTTCGCCGGTCCGGACGGTGAAGGACACATCGTCCACCGCGGTCACCGAATCGAACCGCTTTGTCAAGTGGCTGGCTTCTATGGCGGGCGGGAGCATGGGCCTCCAATCAGTAGCAGATCGCCGGTGGACAGGCGATGGCGGGGCGGGGAGAATTCGGCCGGCTCTTGCGACCTACGGTCCCGCAGCCGCGAAGGTTCGGTTCGGATATTCGATCGGCCATGAGCGTCTTTCTTTCGGCCATCAAGGCTCCCCAATGAGCGAGACGCCCTCGCGCCGTCCCGCCGACGCGGCCCCGCGCCGCGGGCGCGTGCGCCTGCGCACGCTGGTCGCCATCCGCTGGGCGGCGGTGGCGGGCCAGGCCGCGGCGCTCCTCGTGGTGCATTACGGGCTCCTGTTCCCTCTGCCGCTTGTCCCGGCCTTCCTGTGCGTCCTCGCTTCGGCCATCTTCAATCTCTGGGTCCAACGGGGCCGCGGCCGGATGTGGCTCGGCGACCGCGATGCGGCGCTCACCCTGGCCTATGACCAGGTGCAGCTCGGGGCGTTGATCTACCTGACGGGCGGGCTGCACAATCCTTTTTCCGTGCTGATCCTGGCGCCCGTCACCGTGTCTGCGACCTTACTTTCCCGGCGCAGCACGATCTGGCTGACGGGGCTCGCGGTCGTGGTGGTGAGCCTCCTCGCCATCGCGCATGAGCCGCTGCCCTGGCCCGATCCGGACTTCAGCATGGAGCCGGTCTACGTCTTCGCCGCCTGGGTCGCGCTGGTGCTCGCCGCGGTGTTCATCGCCGCCTATGTCTGGAGCGTCGCCGAGGAGGCGCGGCGCATGTCCGATGCCCTGGCCGCAACGCAGATGGCGCTCGATCGCGAGCATCGGCTCTCGGCGCTGGGCGCGCTCGCCGCGGCGGCCGCCCATGAGCTCGGAACGCCGCTCGGCACCATCGCCGTCGCCGCCAAGGAGCTGACGCGCGAGGCCCCGAAGGGCAGCGCGCTGGCCGAGGACGCGGCGCTCATCCTGGGGCAGAGCGAGCGCTGCCGCGAGATCCTGGCGCGGCTGGCGCGCCGGCCGGAGATGACGGGGCCCGATCATCCCTCGATCCTGCGGCCCTTGAGCCTGATCGTCGCGGCCGCGGCCGAGCCGCATCAGGCGGCGGCGCCCGCGGTCGCCCTCCACACCCGCTCCCTGGGCGATCCGTCGAAGGAGCCGCGGCTGGAGGACCGCCCGGCCTTGTTGCACGGACTCGGCAACCTGATCCAGAACGCCCTGCAATTCGCCGCCAACCGGGTGGAGGTGGACATCGCCTGGGATGCCAAGGAGGTGACGGTCGCGATCCGCGACGACGGGCCGGGATTCCCGCCGGAAATCCTCGACCAGGTCGGCGATCCCTATCTTTCGTTGCGCGCGGAGGACGGGGAAGGCAAGCTGCATATGGGACTCGGCATCTTCATCGCCGAGACCCTCTTGCAGCGCACCGGGGCGACGCTGCGCTTCTCCAACCTCCCGCAAGGCGGGGCGGAGGTAGCGATTCGCTGGAAACGCGCCACATTGGAGGCGGGCGGCGAGAAAGAGGCGGCATGATGGGCGGCCAAGCCGAAGCGGCGCCAGAGCCGGGCGCCAAGGAACGCCGGCTCCTGATCATCGACGACGACGCCTTGTTCCGCGATCGGTTGGCGCGCGCGATGGAGCGGCGCGGCTTCAGCGTGGAAACGGCCGAGGCCGTCGCTCCCGCGTTGGAGCGTGCGAAGTCCTTCGCGCCGGACTACGCCGTCGTCGATCTGCGCCTCGGGCAGGAAAGCGGGCTCGACCTCGTCGCGGGCCTGCGCCGGCACCGGCCCGACTGCCGCATCGTCATGCTGACGGGCTACGGAAATTTCGCCAGCGCCGTTGCCGCGATCAAGGCCGGCGCGATCGACTACCTGCCCAAACCCGCCGACGCCGACGCCGTGGAAGCGGCGCTCACCGAGCATCGCGAGGCCTTGCCGCCGCCCCCCGATCTGCCGATGACCGCCGACCGGGTCCGCTGGGAGCATATCCAGCGGGTCTTCGAGCAGTGCGATCGCAATGTGTCGGAGACGGCGCGTCGCTTGCGCATGCACCGCCGGACCTTGCAGCGAATCCTTGGCAAGCGCGCCCCTCACAATTGAGACGCCGGTCGCGGCGGGCTTTTCCCCGGGACCCGGCCTGCCGATCCTGACCTTGAGCGCGCCCGCAAAGGTGCTCGATCTTCTGGCGCTACATTGCCATGGCTGGGAGCGCGGTCCGGGCGGCGAGCCCGCCGCGGTGCGCTGCGTCGAGGATGCGGAGGGCTTTGTCATCGAGGCGGCGGTCCTTCCGCTCGGCCGCTATCGGGCGGAGGACGAGCCCAAGCCCGAGCGCCAGCGCGCTCCACGCCGCCGGGCGATTGGCGCCGAGCGCCGCCGGGGCGCTAAGGACGAGGAGAAGGAAAGGCTAGAACAGCCATCCGGGGGAAGCCGGCTCCGCCGGCGCGGCAGCTCCGCTCAATACGCGTTCTCGTGCACGAAGCCGACGAAGATCGTCAGCAGCAAGATCTTCAGGTCGAGCCAGAGGGACCAGTTGTCGATGTAGTGCAGGTCGTGCTGCACGCGAAGGCGCATCTGCTCCTCGGTCCTGGTCTCGCCGCGAAGACCGTTCACCTGCGCCCAGCCGGTGATCCCCGGCTTCACCCGATGGCGGCCGAGGTAATCGTCGATGATCTCCGCGAAGTGCCGGTTATGCGCCACCGCATGCGGCCGCGGCCCCACCAGGGACATCTCTCCGCGCAGCACGTTCAAGAGCTGCGGCAGCTCGTCGAGGCTCGTGCGCCTCAAAAAGGCGCCGATGCGCGTCACCCTTTCATCGGTGCGCCGCGCTTGCGGCACATGCGCGTCCTCCGGGGCGTGGCGCATGGTCCGGAATTTGTAGACGGTGAACTCGTTGTTGTTGAAGCCGAAGCGGCGCTGCCGGAAAAGGATCGGCCCGGGGCTGTCGAGACGGATCAGCAACGCGATCGCGAGCGACATCGGCAGGGTTAGGAGCAGCAGGATGGGCGCCAGGACCAGATCCTCGATGCGCTTGAGCACCTGGTTCCAGCCGCTCATCGGCCGCTCGTACAGATCGAGGGTTGGCAGGGCGGCGATCGGCGGCAGGCGGCGCACCGGTCGCGTCAGCAGCGCGGCGTCCGGGCAGATTCGTACATTCACCGGCACGGACTTCAGCCGGCGCAGCAGGCGCTCGAGCGACTGTCCCTGGCCCCAGGGAAGAGCGACGAGGATCTCGTCGACCTCATTGGTCGCTACCGCCGCAAGGAGGCTGTCGATCCCGCCCTTTCGCGGAAGATCGCCGGCGCTTTCCGGCTCGGCGAAAAAGCCCACCACGCGGTATTGCTGGTCGGGCGCGTCCTCGAGCTGCCGCGCGGCGAGGGCGGCAAGCTCTCCGGCGCCCACCACCGCCACGCGCGCGCTGAGAAGCCCCTGCCTTCGCCAACGTCTCACCCGCGCCGCCGCCACCAGGCGCAGGACGATGAAGCCCAAATGGACCAGGACCAGCCACAGGATCGCCCAGCCGCGCGAATAGATGATCGAGGTCGAGGTGAAATAGGCGATGGCGACCAGGCTGGCGGAAGCAATCATCCAGGCCGCGGTCGCCTTGCCGAGCTGCAGCGCCGGGCGGCGCAAGGCCTCGGGCGAATAGACCCTGAAGATGTGCAGGAAGTTGGCCGCCAGGATGGCGCCAAGCAGGGTGGGCGTCAGATAGAAGCTCGGCAGCGTGAAGCCGCCATGCCATATCCAATAGGCAAGGAACGACGCGCCGAGCACGACCAGGATGTCGGCGGCGCGCAGCGCGCCGGAGAGGATCGTCAGGACGTCGCTGCCGGAGCCGGGCAGCCGTCGCGAAAGCCGCGCGATTTGAACGGGGGCGGCGCGATCGACTGCGCTCATCTCGAAAGAAATCCGCTGTGTCGCAAGGTCAGGAGCCTACCCGAAAGGGGTTCCGGCCGGCTGTGGATAATATCCAAGCAGACCAGGCTTTTCCAGTCGGTAGACAAGCCCAAGGTTCCAGGGAATCCGCGGTCTGTAAAACGACGAAGCGCGGTAAGATTTCGCAACAAGGTTACAAGATTTGGAAAAGGGATCCTGGATCGGCCGTGAGGATCATCCGAAAGCATGGTTTCGCGAAGGCCTGCCGCCTACAATCTGAACTGTCGGTCGTCTCGGCAATTGATAGAATTGCGCGGGCGTCAAACGGCCGGGCGGGGCAATGGTTCTGGGGCTTTTCAAGAACGAGCGGCGGGCTCAGCCGGTGCCGGCCCGAGGGCCGGCAGGGCGCCGAATTTATGTGATCGGCGACATCCATGGCCGCGCCGATCTCTTGCGCCAGATGCATGCGATGATCCTTGCGGACGCCGCCGATCGGGGAAGCCGTCAGCCGGTCGTCGTCTATCTCGGCGATTACGTGGATCGAGGGTTGGAATCGCGGCAGGTGATGGACCTCCTGATCGAGGAGCCGCTTCCCGATTTCGAGGAGGTGCGCCTGCTCGGCAACCACGAGCAGGCCATGCTGGATTTTCTGGAGGATGCCGGCATCGGTCCGGCCTGGCTGTACTACGGGGGGGCCGCCACCCTCTATAGCTACGGCATCAACGCGCAGACGCGGCCGCCGGAGGGCGCGGAGCGATTTTCGTGGCTGAGCGCCGAACTTGCGCGCGCGCTTCCCCCCGATCACCTGCGATTGCTGCAATCGCTTTCCCTGCATCATGTCGAAGGCGATTATCTCTTCGTTCATGCGGGCATTCGACCGGGGCTTCCGATCGAGCGCCAGCAACGGGAGGATCTGCTCTACATTCGCGACGAGTTCCTCAATTTCCCCGATAGCCATGGCATGATCGTCGTGCATGGGCACACCATCACCGCCGACCCGGATGTGCGCCCCAATCGCATCGGCATCGACACCGGCGCGTTCGCGACCGGCCGGCTGACCTGCCTCGTCATCGACGGCGACGAGCGCCGGTTCCTGCAGACCTGAGGTCCCCCGTGAACGCCCGCGAGCAGCGGCCGGTGGAAGAGGATGGCGTCGGCGCCGCCGGTTGGGCTTGGCTGCTCGGTCTCTCTCACGATGAAGGGCGCGCGGGCGAGGTCCTTGCTTCGGCGCGCTGGGCGGAGCGCATGGCCGATCTCATCTCGCCCGCCTTGGTCGACGACCTCTTGAGCGAGGCGGGGCCGCGGGCGCCGAGACTCGATCCGGATCGCGCGGCCAAGGCCAGGCTCTACAACCGATTCCTGCTGCGCCGGCAGATCGAGGCGCTGCGGCTCGTGCGGCAGACCGGCGCGCGCTTCGTCTGCATGAAGGGATTCGCCCTCGCCCATCAAGTCTATCGCCGGCCCGAGGCGCGCCTCTTCGGCGATGTCGATCTGCTGGTGAGACAAAGCGATCTTGCGGGGGCGGTCGCGCGGCTTTCGGCGGCCGGCTATGCGGCCATGCCGATCCCAAGCCGCTTCGGCTTCATCTCGCAGGCGAGCTTCCTTCCGATCGTCTCGGCGGACGGCCAGGTGGCGCTGGATCTGCATGTCAGTCCGGATGCCTGGCCCGCCTCGCGCGCGCTTCCGGCGGAGGAGGTGTTCGCGCGCGCCCTGCCCTTCGAAGCCGACAAGATGGAATTCCTCGGCCCGCTACCGGAACATTCGTTTTTCCTGATCGTCACCAACATCGCCAAGGACCGTTTTGGGCCGGAGGGGGTTCGCAAGGTGGTGGACGCGACGATGGTGCTGCGACGGTTCCCCTCGATCGATTGGGACCTCATCGAGAGCCTTGCACGGGCGGGGGGATATCGCGGCGCGCTCGCCGCGCTGTTGCGGCTCATGGAGCGCCTGGGGATTGCGACCGCCGCGCCCGACCGCCTGGCAGGAGCCTTGCGCCCTATCGCCGAGGCGGAGGTCGAGGCCGTGGCGGGGCTCTATCGCCGGGCGGGGGTTGCGCCGCTCGCAATGGCCGGTAAATTGCGGCGCGAGCTTCTGCTCGGCCCTGGCCTCGCCAGCGTTCTGCGCATCAACGCGCGCCGCCTTTGGGGATTGCTGCGGCCGGGCAGCGGAGTGCCTGCGGGGATGGCGCTGCGGCGCTCCACGAGCGGCGGCGGAACGGCTTGAAGGGATTGGAGCTGGGATCACATGTTGCGAAAGCGGGTTTTGGTCACTGGAGGCGCCGGATTTCTCGGCTCGCATTTATGCGAGCGGCTGCTCTCCGAGGGCGCCGACGTCCTGTGCGTCGACAATTACTTCACCGGGACGAAGGACCACATCGTCCATCTGCTCGGCCACCCGCATTTCGAGGTGCTGCGCCACGACGTGACCTTCCCGCTCTATGTGGAGGTCGACGAGATCTACAACCTCGCCTGCCCGGCCTCGCCGGTGCATTACCAGTTCGATCCGGTGCAGACGACGAAGACCAGCGTGCATGGCGCGATCAACATGCTGGGCCTCGCCAAGCGGGTGAAGGCGAAGATCTTCCAGGCCTCGACAAGCGAGGTCTATGGCGATCCGGTCGTCCATCCGCAGACGGAGGATTATCGCGGGAACGTCAACCCGATCGGGCCGCGCGCCTGCTACGACGAGGGCAAGCGCTGCGCCGAGACATTGTTCTTCGACTATCACCGCCAGCACCGGCTGAACATCCGTGTCGCCCGCATCTTCAACACCTACGGCCCGCGCATGCATCCCAATGACGGGCGCGTGGTGTCGAACTTCGTCATCCAGGCGCTGAAGGGCGAGCCGATCACGCTCTTCGGCGACGGCAAGCAGACGCGGGCCTTCTGCTTCGTCGACGACCTGATCGACGGGTTCCTGAAGCTGATGGCCGCGCCCGACGACGTCACCGGGCCGATCAATCTCGGCAATCCGCAGGAATTCACCATCGCCGAGTTGGCCGATGAGGTGATCGACCTCACCGGCTCGAAGTCGCGGATCGTCAACCGCCCCCTGCCGATCGACGATCCGATGCAACGCTGCCCGGACATCGCCAAGGCCCGCACGCTTCTGGGCTGGGAGCCGAAGGTGCCCTTGCGGGACGGGCTCAAGCGCACGATCGACTATTTCGACCGGCTGCTGAGCGGCTCGATCAAAGCGAAGGTCTGAGACGCCCGGGCGCGGAAACCGGTCGAGACGCGGCTTGGCCCCGCCGCGCGGCGCGGGCGCTCAGCCATAGCTGCTGCAAGGTCGCTCTCGGCGCCTGCGGGATTCTCTGGGACAGGCGAGGCAGCATGACGCCCATCGCGGCAAACATCCAAAAGTAGATATTGGCCGGCTCCCAATCGAGCGGCCAGCCTTTGAGCGCATGGAGGGGCATGACGATGTAGTAGGCGGCGAAGGCGGCTCCGGCCGAGCCCCAGCGCAGCCCCGCCGTCGCCTGGCGCCCCCGCCACGCCAGGACGAGGGTGGCCACGAACACCGCCAGCAGCGCGGCCAGTCCGATGAGTCCAAGCTCGGCGACCGTCTTGGCGAACTGGCTCTCGAAGAGCACCAGTTGGGAATCGGCGCCGAGCACATGCCGGGCCGCGATGGTGCTCATGCCGGTGCCCAGTCCAAGGGGATAATCCCGCATCGCATCGATCATGGAGCGCAGGACGAGTCCCTTGGCGTTCAACTGCGCCAGGTCCTGGACCTGCTGGAACACCACCAAGGGATCGATGCCGGCGAGACCCAGAACGGTGACGAACAGCGCCGGTATGATCGCCACCCAGGTCATCGCGCCGACGATCACGCGGTCGATCACCAGGATCAGGACGAGCAGAAGCGGGACGAAGATGAAGGCCGAGCGCGCGCCCGACAGGAATCCGGCGGCGATGAGCAGCAGGATCACCATCACCGCGTATCGCCGCCACGCTTTCGAGGGATCGCAGCGCAGGACGGCATAGGCCGGCACCAGCGAATGCTCGATATAGCCAAAGTAATGCGCGACGGAGACGAAGGTCGAGGGCAGGCGATAGAGGGTGCCGCCGTAATCGAATGAGGAGAACCCCTGCGTCGCCGCCGCGGCGGCGTCGGCGCCATAGAATGCGGTGATCGCGTCCTCGTGGCCATAGGCGCTGCTGGCGAAATACTGCACAAGCCCCACGACGCATGGCACGGGCACCAGCACGACCATGCTTCTCAGCAACCGCGTCAAATCCTCGTCGGATCGCAGGAGTGCGGCCGTGATCGCCAGCAACGGGATATAGAAGAGCCAGGTCTTTGCCCCGACCAGCGCGACCGCAAGCCCCGCTATGCTTGGATTGCCCATCTGCAGCAGCACGATCAGCGTGAGCGCAAGAATGGGAAGGACCAGCGAGGCCGGAAGTCGACCCGTGCCGAGCGGGAAGCCCCGAAGGGCGAAGGAGATATAGAGCGGCAGGACGATCAGGATGTCCTTGGCGAGAATGGTGAGAGCGCTTCCCTTGGTCCATAGGATGATGGCGCCGGTGAAGGGAAGGGAGAGGACCAGCAAGAGGACGCCGTGCTGCCACCGGCGCAAAATGATGGCGAGTGTCACCGCCCCGATGAGACCGAATATTATATAAAACATGCAATTAAACTTCTGGATACGCGATCAA
>DATIDB010000033.1:0-2417 GCA_035456545.1 Alphaproteobacteria bacterium
TGGCGCGGGCCATCGACGAGGCGCGCGAGGCGGCACGCGACATCGACCGCATCGCGCCGGGCGAATACCCGACCGCCTTGGAGTCGCTCCTTCAAGCGGTGTCGGTGCGGCCGCGCGACGGACGCCATCCGCGCCTCTTCATCTGGGGCCCTTTGGAAGCCCGATTGCAGCGCGCCGATCTCACCATCCTTGGTGGGCTGAACGAAGGGACCTGGCCGGCCGAGCCGCAGCCCGACCCCTGGCTCAGCCGTCCCATGCGCGCCCGCTTCGGCCTGCCGCCGCCGGAACGGCGGATCGGACTTGCCGCGCATGATTTCGTGCAAGGCGCGATGGCGCCGGAGGCGGTGCTCACGCGCTCCATCCGCGTCGAAGGCACGCCCACGGTCCCCGCGCGCTGGCTCTTGCGGATCGAGGCTCTGCTGGCGGCGCTCGGCGCGGGCGCGCTGCCGCGCCCGGCGGCCCTGCAGAGCTGGGCGGCGGGGCTGGATCAGCCGGAGCGGTTCGCCTCCATCGCGCCCCCGCAGCCGCGCCCGCCCGTGGCGCTCCGCCCGCGCAAGCTCAGCGTCACCAGGATCGGAACCTGGATGTCCGATCCCTATGCGATCTACGCCCGCCATGTGCTCAACCTCCGGCGGCTGGATCCCATCGACGCCGAGATCGGCCCGGCCCAACGCGGCAATCTCGTCCACGACATCCTCGACCGCTTCGTGGCGCGCCATCCCGATGCGCTGCCCGCAGATGCGCATATGCGGCTGCTGGCGATGGCGGATGAGGTCTTCCGCGAGGCGAGCGCCGCGCGGCCCGGGGTCTGGGCTTTCTGGCGACCGCGCCTGGAACGCATCGCGCGCTGGTTCCTCGACCAGGAGCGGCGGCACAGGATGGAGGCGCGGCCGCTGAAGACGGAGGTCGAAGGCGCGCTGACCATCGATGCGCCGGGTGGACCGTTCGTCCTGACCGCGAAGGCCGACCGCATCGACCGCCTCGCGGATGGCCGGCTCGCCATCATCGACTACAAGACCGGCATCGCCCCGAAAAGGCCCGAGGTCGCGCGCGGCACGGCTCCGCAGCTTCCGCTCGAAGCGGCGATCGCGCGGGCCGGCGGATTTTCGGGCGTGCCGGCGGGCGAGGCGGGGCAGCTCGCCTTCTGGCGGATCACGGGCGGGCGCGAAGCGGGTGAGATCGTGACAATCGCCGAGGGGGACGATGCCGTTCTGCTCGCCGACGAGGCGCTGGCGGGCCTCGTCCGGCTGATCGCCGCATTCGACGATCCCTCGACGGCCTATGAACCGGTGCCCTGGCCCGAACGGCTGCCCCGCTTTTCCGATTACGCGCATCTGGCGCGCGTCGCCGAATGGTCCGATGCGGAGGCCGGCGCGTGACCGTCCTCATCGAGCGCCCGCAATCCGAGGCGGATCGGCGCCAGCGCATCGCCGCCGATCCGGCGCATTCGGCCTGGGTCGCGGCTTCCGCCGGCACCGGCAAGACCAAGGTCCTGACCGACCGGGTGCTGAATTTGCTGTTGGAGGGCACGCCCCCGCAACGCCTGCTCTGCCTCACCTACACCCGCGCCGCGGCGGCGGAGATGTCGTCCCGCATCGCCGAGGTGCTGGCCGCGTGGGCGTCCATGCCGGAGGCCGATCTCGCCAAGGCGCTCGGCGAACGCGCCGGCGAGCCGCCCTCAGGCGAGCGCCTTCGTCGCGCGCGCCGTCTCTTCGCCTCGGTGCTCGACGCGCCCGGCGGGCTGAAGATCCAGACCATCCACGGTTTCTGCCAGTCGCTGCTGGCGCGCTTTCCGGTGGAGGCGGGCATCGCCCCGCATTTCCGCCTGGCCGAGGAAGCCAGCGCCGAGGCGCTTCTGCTGGAGGCGCGGCGCGGGCTCTTCGCGGCGGCGGGGGCGGGCCTGCGCCCGGACATCGCGGAGGCCATCGCCGAAGCCTCGGTGCATGCCGCGGAGGCCGATTTCGCCGAGCTCATCCGGCTGGTGATCGCCGAGCGCGGCCGCTTCGCCCGCGCCCTCGGCCGCAAAGGCGGGCTCGACGGGCTGATCGCCGCCGTGCACGACGCCCTGACCGTGTCGCCGGAGCTGACCGAGGACGAGGCCATCGCCGAAGCCTGCGCCGATGCGGCCTTCGATGGGGCAGGCTTGCGGCGCGCCCTGACCGCACTGATGAACGGCAGCGCGCGCGATCGCGAGCGCGCCGGCTACCTGGCTGACTGGCTGACCGATCCGGGATCGCGTGCTGGAAATTTCGCGAACTATCGAAAGGCCTTCTTCACCGATCAGGGAACGGGGAAGGTTTTCGAAAGGCTGATCTCGACCTCGGCCCGGCGTGCCGCACCGGGCGCGGCGGAGGCGCTTTCGGCCGAAGCCGAGCGGCTCTGCCGCCTCGACGAGCTCTGCGGGCGGATCGCGGTCG
>DATIDB010000034.1:0-2729 GCA_035456545.1 Alphaproteobacteria bacterium
CGACCGCCTCGGCGAGCTCCGCCGCGCCGCGGTCGAGCGCTGCCGCGGCGGCGTTCAGCGAGGCTCCTGCCTTGCCGGCGATGCGGTCCAGCGCGCGGCGCGCGGCGTTGACGGCCTGCTCGGCGCCTCGGGCGCCGCCGATCTCCTCTTCGGCGACCGAGATCGCCTCCGCGATCTTCTCGCGGTTCATCAAGCGCTGGCGCAGCTCCGCGAGCTCCGCCTCCTCGCCGGGCTTGGGATCGAAGGCGTCCAGCTCCGAAAGGGCGTGGCGCAAGAAATCCTCATCGGCGCGGGCGCGGGCGATCTCCGCTTCGGCTTCCGCTTTCAGACGCCGCGCCTCCGACCACCGACCGGCGGCGCTTGCGGTTTCGGCTACGCGCGCGCCGGCGCCGGCGAAGGCGTCGAGCAGCCTGCGATGGGTGGCGGCGTCCAGCAGCCCCTGGCTTTCGAACTGCCCTTCGATCTCGACCAGGCTCGCGCCGAGCCGGCGCAAGAGCCCGACGCTGGCCGGCTCGTCGTTGACGAAGGCGCGGCTGCGCCCGTCGGAGCCGAGCGTGCGCCTCAGGATCAGGGGCCCCCCGTCGTCGGCGATGCCCTGCTCGGCGGCGATGCGGCGCGCCTCGTGTCGGTCCGGTATCTCGAATACCGCCGTGACGCTGGCCTGGCTCGCGCCATGGCGGACGAGGCCGGCGTCTCCGCGCTGGCCGATGGCGAGTCCAAGGGCGTCGAGAAGGATGGATTTTCCGGCGCCCGTCTCGCCGGTCAGCACAGTCAGGCCGGGCGCGAAGGCGAGGTCCAGCCGGTCGATCAGCACCACATCCCGGATCGCGAGGCTCGCCAGCATCCGCCCTAGAAGATCGAGCTGAAGGTCCGGCTGATCCAGGAGTCCTTGTTCTCCGTCGGCCGGGCGTCCACCCCGGTCAGGAGCAGGTAGCTGTCGGCGTACCAGTCGCTGCCCGGATAGTTGTGGCCGAGCACGGCCGCCGCGGTTTGCGCCTCCTCGACGATGCCGAGCGCCAGATAGGCCTCGGTCAGCCGGTGCAGCGCCTCGGGCACATGCGTGGTGGTCTGGTAGCGCTCGATCACGCGGCCGAAGCGCTTGATAGCGGCCTGGTACTCGCCGCGCTTCAGATAGAACCGTCCGATTTCCATGTCCTTGCCGGCCAGGTGATCCATGGTCAGGTCGATCTTGAGCTGCGCGTCCCGGGCGTAGGGCGATTCGGGGTAGCGGCGGACCACCTCGCTCAAAGCGCCCAGCGCGAATTCGGTATTCTTCTGGTCGCGCGTCACATCCGCGATCTGCTCGTAATAGCAGAGCGCCCGCAGGTAGTAGGCGTAGGGCGCGCTCGGATGGCCGGGATGGAGGGAGAGGAACCGATCGATGGAGTTCAGCGCGTCGTCGTACTCAGCCTCCTGGAAGTGGGCGTAGGCGGCCATGAGCTGGGCCCGGGTCGCCCATGTGGAATAGGGGTGCTGCCGTTCCACCTCGTCGAAGAACCCGGCGGCATCCAGGTTCTCCCCGGCATGCAGGCTGTCGAGGCCCTCGTTGTAGAGCTCCTCGACCGGCCGCTCGACATATTCGTCTTCGTCGTTCGAGCCGCAGGCGGCCAGCGCCAGAAGGGCGGCGCAGCTGAGGGAGATGAGGCGGTGGCGAATCGGATTCGGCATGCGAGAGGGTCCGGGCTCAGTGGAGGGACGGCAAAGCCGTCCGGAGCGCCAGGACTATAGTGGTAAAGCCTTCGGCCTCTCAAGGCCGGGGTCCGCCCCTAGCCGGAGTTTGGGCTAGGGGCGGACCCGGGGTCATCCTTTGGACCGGTCAGTTGGCCTGGCGGCGCAGGAAGGCCGGAATGTCGAGCAGATCGTCATCCCCGCCGAGTCGGTCCGCCTGATCGAGTCCCGAGAGGCGCGGCTGAGCGGCCGGCTGCTCGGCCGTCGCGGCGGACCCGGAGTCGCGGTTGAGGCGCGGCGCCTGACGGCCCCGCTGCGGCTGCGGCGCCGGCTCGGGCTGCCGGTCGAGGAGGTCCACCCCCGCCCGCATCAGCCCGGCGGCCCCGCCGGTGACGCGACGGAAGATGTTGCCTCGGGCCCGCGGCGCGGGCGCCGGCTCCGGCTCCTCCTCCTCGGGCAGGGCGGAAGCCCGCTTCGGCTCGGAGCGGACCGCGACCGGCTCGGGCCGGAGCGGAGCCTCGACCGGACGCGGGGCGATGAAGGGCCGGTCCTCCTGATCCATCGCCAGGGCCTCGTTGCGGCCCGGCGTGGCCCGGGGCTCGAAGCGCGGCTCGGGCGCGCGGGCGAAGGCCGGATCGTGCTCGGCCATCGCCGCCATGGCGGTGGCCGCGCCGACATGCACCGGATGGGCCTCGGGCGCGCGCATGGTGGCTTCGGCCGACCGGAGCGGCTCGGAGCGCGGGAGCGAGGAGGTCATGGCCGCGGCGGGCCCCGCCGACGCGGCGCTGACCACCCGGCCGCCGCTGGCGACGAGGCTGAGGCTCGCGGGCCGCGGCTGCGAGAGGGCTTCCGATTCGATGCCGGTCGCGACCACCGTGATCCGCATCCGGCCGGCCATGGTCGGGTCGAATGCGGCCCCGACGATGATGTTCGCCTCCGGATCCACCTCGTCGCGGATGCGGTTGGCGGCCTCGTCCAGCTCGAACAGCGTCATGTCGTCGCCGCCGGTGATGTTGATGAGGAGCGCGCGCGCCCCCTTCATCGAGACATCGTCCAGCAGC
>DATIDB010000035.1:0-7063 GCA_035456545.1 Alphaproteobacteria bacterium
TGGGGAATGCGGGACGCCGCCGCGGCGGCAGGCGGCGCACTCCGATCAGCCGCCGCTCATGCGCCGGCTCGAAGAAGGGCATCAAGGTGGGCCGCTCGCGCGCGAGCAGCAGGTTCTGCACCAGAGCCGCGGTGAGCACGGTCTTGCCCGAGCGTGCGAGCCCAGTCACCGCGAGGCGTATGGTCTGGCTCAGCGCGGCTTCGCCCGCGCGGCGAAGCTGCCGACCCGCGCCGGCGGCGACCGGCGCGGCCCAACGGCCGATGCGGTCGGCGGCGGCGTTGCGATCCATGCGCGAGCGAGTGTCGCCGCATTCGCGCGCCGGGGCAAGCCGCCGCGGACGCTTGACAGGAGCGGGCTTGGAGGGGAAGAAGGGGCGATGATCATGCGCACTTTCACAGCCGCAGCCGCGTTGTCGCTGATCTTCATAGCCGCCGCGGCCCAGGACCTTCCCCCCGAGGTCGAGACGATCCCGGCCGGGCCAGATAACGGGCACCTGCCGCTCGACTACGTCTACGACTACGGCATGCCCTTTCCGACCTCAGGCCCCCATTCGCCGCGCTGGACGTGGGCCGGCTTCCACACAGAGGCGCAGCCGCCAACCGAGCTGGTGCATGCCCTCGAGCACGGGAACGTCGTCATCTATTACGAGCAGCCGGGCGATGCGGTCGCCCAGCGCCTCCGGGAGCTGACGGGAGAGCATACCGGTCAGTGGGACGGCATCGTCGCCGTTCCCTCTCCCGGGCTTGGCGAGGGCATCGTCCTGACGGCCTGGCAGAAGCGCCTCGCCCTCCCCCGCTACGACGAGGAGAAGGCCGCGGCGTTCATCGACGCCTTCCGCGGGCGCGGACCGGAAAAAGCTGTCCGCTGAGGGCTAGGCATCCGGCTCCTCTTCGTCGCGCTGCGTCCGCGAGCCGCCAATTGCCGGTGCAGCTCATGGCCGGCGGTCCGCTCGCGCTGGCGCACCACGGCCTTCTCGCGCAGGTCCTTGCGGCGGGTGCATGGATTGACCGGCGCGGGTTTGTTCGGCTCGTGCGGATCGAAGCCCTTCGCCATGCCAGCGCTCCTCTTCCCCGTGCGCCGGACACAAACGCCGGGTGCGCCGGACGGTGCCCTCTGTTATGCGTCCAAGCTTCGGCCGAGGCTGTGCTCGACCGCCGCCTTCAGGCGATGGGGAATGGTCGGCTTGACCAGAAGGCTGGAGCCCGGGATTTCGCCGATCCGCGCGCGCATCTGCGGATCGGAATAGGCGGTCAGGAAGATCACCGGGACCTCGTACTGCTCGGTGATCCGCCGGGCGGCCTCCACCCCGTCGATGGCGTCCAGGAGCCGGATGTCCATCAGCAGAAGGTCCGGCTTCAGCCTGAGCGCCAACTGGATCGCATCGGCGCCGCGCGAGACGGGCTCGGTCGTGCGCAATCCGAGATCCTGAAGCGTCGCCTGGACATCCAAGGCGATCAGGAACTCGTCTTCCGCGATCAGGACCAGCGGTGCGGATGATTCACTCAAGAGTCACCGTCGCTCTTCTTCACCTGATGTGACGGGGCTTCCGTTCCCGGCCGCTTCCCCTCATGCTGATTTGATCCATGCCTCGAGGGAGACCCGCAATGAGTCATCCTCTGTTCGATCTCGCCGGTCGGACCGCGATCGTCACGGGCTCGGGACGCGGCCTTGGGCGAGCGATCGCCTTGGGCTTCGCCGAAGCGGGAGCGCGGGTGGTGACCTGTGCGCGCACGCGAGGGGCCGCGGCGGCGGTCGCCGAGGAGATCGCGGCCCGTGGCGGCGAGGCGCTGGGGCTGGAGGTCGACTGCGCCGACCGCGACGCCTGCGAGGTCCTCGTCTCCCAGACGATAGCCCGGTTCGGCGCACTCGATATTCTTGTCTGCAACCATGGGATCGGTCTCAACAAACCGGCCGAAGGGGTAACGCCGGCCGAGTGGAACGAGATGCTGCGAATCAACCTGACAGGCTATTTCTTCGCAGCCCAGGCCGCCTCCGGTCCGATGCTGGCCCAGGGACGGGGCGTGATCGTGATGAACTCCTCGAATGGAAGCTTCATCGGGTTTCCCGGCCTTTCCGCCTACGGGGCTTCCAAGGGGGGCGTGGATCAGCTCGTGCGCCAGCTCGCGGTCGAATGGGGCGAGCGGGGCATCCGCGTGAATGCGGTCAATCCGGGTTGGACCGAGAATTTGATGGCGCATCGAAAGGCCGGCTCGTTGGATGAGGCGCAGGAGCGTGAAATCCGCCGCATGACGCCGCTGCGCCGGCGGGGGCGGCCGGAGGAGATCGTCGGGCCCGTGCTGTTTCTCGCCTCCGACGCCGCATCTTTCATCACGGGCGTCTGCCTGCCCGTGGATGGGGGCTGGTTCGTCTACTAGGCTCTTAAGGCGCGTCAGAGCCGCCGGTGGCGCAGCGCCGACTCCAGGTGCGGACGGAAGTGCTCGAAATCCGGGGTCTTGAGGCCGATCTCCTTGGCCGCGTCGTCCCAGCGGCGGAGCTCAGCGGCCTCGGCCGAGCGCGGCAGCGCGGCGAAAGCGGCGCTTTCCTCCTCGGACATCGGGCCGCCCTGCAGCTTCAGGCTGAGCTTCGAGGCCTCTGAGAGCGTATCGAAATAGCCGGGCTCGACCGCGCATAGCCAGCGCTTGGCGTCGACATGCAGGCGAACGGGCTCGGTGACGGCCGGGCTGAAGTGTTTCGAGAGCCAAGCCGAGGCCAGGGATTCGTGCCGCGTGTCGATTCCGCGCTCGGCGATGTCCTCCGGCAGGTCGTGCAGGAGATGCCCGATGTCGTGCAGGAGCGCGGCGACGACCAGCTCGGGCGCGGCGCCCGATTTCTCGGCGAGCCAGGCCGTTTGCAGCGCATGCTCGCTCTGGGTCACTCCCTCGCCATAGGTCGCGCCGCCGCGTTTCGCATAAAGAGCGAGGATTTCATCGGCGACGCTCATGACCGAGCCTGCTCCGCACCCCGGGAGAGCACGCGCAGGCGGCTCTCCACGCCGTCCTTGTCCACATAGCAGCCCTGGAGATGGCGCGCGCCGGCATTCGCATCGAAGCCGCTGCGGCCATGCAGCGCGCGTCCGTTCTCCATCACGAGGAGATCGCCCGGCGCGAGGCGCAGCACGAGCGTCAGCTCCGGCCGCGCGAGAATGCGGGCGAACCGCGCATAGGCGTCCATGTAGGGCTCGACCAGCTCGGCCGCGATGTCGAGCGGCGCGGCCGAGCGATTGTTGAAATGCACCTCCTTCACCGCGCCATCGGAGTCAAGACCGATGATCGGGAAATGCGCCCTGAGATCGCTCGCGGCGTCGGCGAAGCGGAAGGGCCGCGGCACGCGCGCGAGCAGGTCGAATCCGGCGGGATGCTCGACGCGCATGCGCTGGGCCGCGGCGAAGCCGTCCACCAGCAGCGTGTCGCCGCCGGGCGCCTCCGCAACAAGGCAATGCAGGAGCTGATAGCCGGGCGTCGGGTCGCGATACGGGTTGTCGGTATGGACCCCGAGCGCGAGCGCCGTATAGGCGAGGTTGTTCGGGTCGGGCTTGGAGATCACGTCGAAGAGGCGGCCGTAATTGGTCGTGCGCACGATGCCGATATGGTCGCCCACCTCCGCAACCATGCCGGCGGTCGCGGGGACTTTGCGCAGCAGGGCGAAGCCGTGCTCCTGAAGCGCGGCGAGCCAGCGGCGCTCGACAGGCGCCTCGCGTGAGAGCGCCGGCCACTCCGCTTCCGGCAGAGGCTTCAGGCTGGCATCCCACAGCACCGGCTTGCGACGGCGCGCCGCCCGCGCCTCGGCTCCGTAGGCGTGGCGCCGCAGCCAGTCGGCGGAATAGCGGCTCTCATGGCCGTCGGCGGCCCAGCGGATCAGGAGCCCGCCGCCTTCCTCCAGCGTCACCGTGCGAGGCGCCGAATCCGCCGGAACGTCGAGGATGTCGACGAGGCGCTGCCCGCTTGGGTGCAGGCATTTGGGGCACGGGCAGTTGTCGCGCAGCCAGACATAATGGAACGGGTCGGAAGCGCCGCCGCGCCAGTCGACGGTGAGCAGGCCCTTTCCCGGCGTGACGCCGGCGATCGCGGGCTCCGGCGCGGCGCGTGTCGCGATGGTCATGGCCAGGGCAGCGAATAGGTTTTCACGGTCGTGAAGCTCTTCATCGCTTCGATCACCCCTTCCTTCACTCCAAGCCCGGAATCCTTGATCCCGCCAAAGGGCGAGGATTCGATCCGGTAGCCCGGCACCTCCCAGACATTCACGGTCCCGACCTCCAGCTCCGAGATGAGCCTCGTGATCCAGTCGAGCCGGTTGGTGCAGACGCCGGAGGAAAGGCCGTAGGCGGTGGAATTCGAAATCCGGATCGCCTCGTCGATGTCGCGGAAGCGGATGACCGGCGAAACGGGACCGAAGGTCTCGAGCCGCACCAGCTCCATCTCCGGCCGCACCCGGTCCACCACGGTCGGGGCGTAAAGCGCGCCCCGCCGCTGATTGCCCCAGAGCAGCGTGGCGCCCTCAGCCACCGCATCCTCGACCCGCCGCTGCATGAGCGCGGCGGCTTCCGCGTCGATGACGGTTCCCATATCGATCGCGGGATCCATCGGGTCGCCATAGGCGACGTTCTTGGTCTTCTCGATCAGGAGCGCGACGAAGCGGTCGGCGACGCTCTCCTGCACCAGGATGCGCTTGACGGCCGTGCAGCGCTGGCCGGAATTCTTGTAGGAGCCGGCGACGGCCAGATCGGACGCCTTCTCCAGATCGGCATCCTCCATGACGATCAAGGGATCGTTGCCGCCCAGCTCCAGCACCAGCCGGCGATAGCCGGCGTTGGCGGCGATCCATTTCCCGACGGAAACGCCGCCGGTGAAGGTGACGACCTCCACATTGGGATTGGTGATCAGCTCCAGCCCGATCTCCGCCGGATCGCCGGTGACGACCGAGAACATCTGCGGCGGCAGCCCCGCCTCATAGAGGATGTCCGCGAGGACCAGCGCGGTGAGCGGCGTCTTCTCCGAGGGCTTCAGCACCATCCGGTTGTTGGTGGCGATGGAGGGCGCGACCTTGTGGGCGACCTGGTTCAAGGGGTGATTGAAGGGGGTGATCGCCGAGATCGCCTTGACCGGGTCTCGCTGGGTGTAGATGCGGCGCTTCTTGCCCTGCGGGCTGATGTCGCAGGAGAAGATCTGCCCGTCGTCGATCGTGGCCATCTGCGCGGCGAGATTGAACACATCGAAGGATCGGCCCGTCTCGTAGAGCGAGTCCTTCCTGGAGAGGCCGGATTCGGCGGTAATCAGGTCGGCGATCTCCTCGCGCCGCTGCGCGATGAGCTCCGCGGTCCGGCGCAGCACGGCCGAGCGCTCGTAGCGCGTCAGGGGCGATCGGTAGGCGGCAGCCGTGGAGAAGGCCCGACGCACATCCTCGACCGTCGCTTTCGGCACCGTCCCGATCACCTCCTCGGTATAGGGGTTCAGCACCTCGATCCGGCGCGGGTTGTCGACGCGCTCGCCGGCGATGCGCATCGGTTCGTGGCGGATTTGCCTCTCGGCCTTGCGCGCGGTCTGGGCCATCTCTGCTCTCTTTCCATTCATGCGGCGCGGTTCAGCGCCACCTCGAAGATGTCGAAATTCCGCAGCCGACCCTGCGGCAAATCCCGCACGGGGCGGCTCAGGATGAAGGGCACGCGCTGCTCCGAGAGCCCCCCATGCGAGCGCAAGGGCGCATCCAAGCCGGAAAGGTCGTGCCGTTCGCGAACCGAGCCGATGGCGGTGCGGATATCGCCGATCACCGTGAGATCGCCGATCCGGTCCCTCGGCAGCTCGAAGCGGCGCGCCGCCTCTTCCCTGTCGAGCACAGCCTCGACCCCATCCTCGGCCGCGATGCGGCGCGTGAGAGCCGCCGCGTCCGTACCTTCCGGCAGATAGGCGAAGGCGAAGGAGCCGAGCGCGCCGTGATGGACGACGTAAGGATCGGTGATCGGCAGGATCACCCGCGCGACATCCTTGCCGAGCCAGCGATCGAGCAGGTCCTGAAGATAGACCACCTTCGGCGCGCCCGACGCGTCGGTCTTGCCGTTCATGCCGTGGTCGGCGGTCAGCGCGACCGTGCCGCCGAGCTTCTCGAAGGCTGCGAAATAGCCATCCATCATCCGGTAGAAATCGTTGGCCGCGGCGGTTCCCGGCGCGTGCTTGTGCTGGATGTAGTCGGTCGTCGAGAGATAGAGCAGGTCCGGCCGCTCGTTCTCCAGGAGCCATTGGCCCGCCGCGAACACCGTCTCGGAGAGCGCGGCGCTGTAGACCGAGGGCAAGGGCCGGCCGAGCTTCGCCAGCGCGTTGTCGATGCCGTGCTCGGCGCGCGTGGTCTCGTTCGCCTTCTCCGAGGAGAAGCAGATGCCTTCGAGGCCCTTGCCGAGCAGGCGGCGCAGCTTGTCCTTGGCGGTCACCGCCGCGACCTTCGCCCCCGCCTTGGAGAAGGCGGCGAGGATGGTCTCGGCGCGCAGGAACTTCGGGTCGTTCATCATCACTTCCGCGCCGGTCTCGCGGTCGTAGAAGTAATTGCCGCAGATGCCGTGCACCGAGGGCGGCGCGCCGGTGACGATCGAGAGATTGTTGGGGTTTGTGAAGCTCGGCACCACGCAATCGGCCAGGGCGTAGGTCCCGCGCTTGCGCGCCTCGGCAAGCCAAGGCATCGCGCCGGCGCGGATCGCCTCCTCCATATAGGCGGGCTCGGAGCCGTCGATGCAGACCACGACCAGCGGCCGGTCGGGCCAGCGGTACCGCCGGCCATTGACCTCGATCGGCTCACGCGACTTCGCCATCACCCCTACTCCGCCGCCGCGCGCGCCGGCGCGCCGCTCTTGACGCCCATATCGCGCAAGACGGCGCGAATCGCGTCGAGCGCGCCGCGCATTTCCGCCGCTCCGAGCCGCCCGATGCAGCCGATGCGGAAGCTGTCGGCGACCGTCAGCTTGCCGGGATAGATCACGAAGCCGCGTCGGCTCAGCCGGTCGTAGAACGAGTCGAAGTGAAAGCGCGGGTCGTCCGGCATCCGGACGGTCACGATGATCGGCGCCTGGAGCGCTTCGGGC
>DATIDB010000036.1:0-2365 GCA_035456545.1 Alphaproteobacteria bacterium
GGCCAGGTCCCTTCGTTCAGCCCGCCGAGGATGGTCAGATCGGCGCGCTGCAATCGGGCCTCCAAAGGGCCCCAGATGAAGAGGCGGGGATGGCGTCCGTAGCGCGGCCGCACGGACACCGCTTGAAGGAACGACTCCAAAGCGGCCGGGTATTCGCCCGGCGCGATGCGGTCGATGTCGCGCGCGGCCTCGCGCGCCTCGTCGATGGCCCGGGCCAGCGCCTCTCCCGCCTCCCCCGCCCAGAGCCGCGCCGCGCCGCCAGCGCCGGGCGTGTCGGCCAACAGCTCGGCGGTCGCGATCTGGATGTCGAGGAACGCGCAGAACGCCGCCGATTGCGCGAACGCCGCCTCCAGCGGCCGCAGACGCGGCTCCAGCGCATCGAGAAGCTCTCCCGGCCGCGGGTCCTCCACCCGCATCTCCGCGAGCGCGGCGCGCAGGCCCGCGAGCCCCGCGCCGGGGCGCGGCCCGCGCAGCAGACGATATTCGAGCGCGCGCACCAGCCTGCGGCACCGCGCCGGCTGGAAGCCAAGCGCGGCGAAGGGGTGCTTCAGAAGCGCGAGCAGCGGGACCGGGGCGAGCCCTTCCGCCACCGCCTCGGCCAGCAGCCGGAAGAAGAGGCCGGGCGGCGTCTGCAACAGCGGCACGCCGGCCGAATCGTCGATCTCGATGTCCCAGCGCTTCAGCTCCGCGGCGACGCGGCGGGCGAGGCCGCGGTCCGGGGTGATGAGGGCGGCGGTCTTGCCCGGCGTCTCCAGTGCCTCGCGCATCAGGAGCGCGATGGCGCGCGCCTCCAGCTCCGGCGTCTCGCAATCGATCCGCCGGGCGCCGGAGAGCGCGATCGCGCGCTCCAGGGGCGTCGGGCCCTTGTATCCGGCAAGGTCGGCGACAGGGGCCGGGCGTAGCGCGGCCAGCATGAGCGCATGACGCTGCGGCGCGGTGGGCCCTTGGCGTCCGCAAGGCCAATCCGGCACCTCCGCGGGCTTCAGCTCCAGCCGCTTGAGGAGGCGGGCGAGGCCGTGCTGCGGATGACCCGGATCCTCCTCGATCGCCGCCCAGACCCCCGGATCGGCGGAACGGTCGAGGCCGGGCAGCACCACCCGGCCCTGCGGCAGCCCGGCGATCACCGCCAATAGATCGGCGACCGGTTTCAGACTGCCCGTCGAGCCGGCTGCGATCACCGGATCGGCGGGCGGATGGGCGCGCCAGAACGCGGCTTGCGCCTCGATCAGCTTGAGCCGTCGCTCGGCCGGATCGATGCCGCCCTCGATGGCGCGGATTTGCGGCCACACCTCGCCCAGCACCTTGAGGAACCGCAAGGTCTCCTGCCAGTGCGCGGCGTAGTCCTCCGGCGCCAGGGCGTCGAGCGCATCGAGCGACAGCCCGTCCGTCTGCACCTGGTCGAGGAAGCGACCCAGTTCGCGGGCGAGCGCCAGCGCCTGATCGAAGCGCGGGGGCGGGTTCGGCCCCTTCATCAGGGCGCGGGCGAGAAGCGCCTGCCGCCGCAACGCGGGGATCGCCGGCGGCACCGCGCCGCCGAACGCCTCCGCGGCTTCTTCCGGCGCGCTCATCGCCAGCTCCTCGGCGTCGAGATCGCCGAGCGGCCTGAGGCGCGGCAGCAAGAGCGGCCGCCCCTCGGCGGCGCGCAGAAAGGCCTCGGTCAGGCTGCGCGCGGCGCGGCGGGTCGGCAGGAGAACCTGCATGCGCGCCAGGGCCATCGAATCGCCGCCGCTCTCTTCGATCAGCCGCTCGGCCAGCGCATCGACGAAGGAGGCGCCCGCAGGCAGGTTGAAGACCGAGGGGCCGTGGCGCATGCCCTTGCCTAGAATGCCGGCTCGCCGCCCGGCGCCAGCGCCGCCTCGACTCGCGCCAGGTCCTCAGGCGTTCCGACATGATACCAGGCGCCGTCATGGCGCAAGCCGCGCAGGCGCCCTGCCGCGAGGGCGCGGTCATAAAGGAGATTCAGCGAAAACGGTCCATCGGGCGTCTCTGCGAAAATGGAATGCCTGAGGATTTGCAGCCCCGCGAAGAGGAAGGGCGCGACCTCGCCCTCCTTGCGGCGGCGCAGCCGACCGAGCTGATCCATGACGAAGTCCCCCTTGCCCTCGTAGCCGATCGCGCTCGCGGTCGGCTGGAGCAAGAGAAGCACGTCCATAGCCTCCTCGTCCCAGGCTTCGGCGAGCCGCCGCAGCGCCGGCGTCTTGCCGTCGCGCCAGATCACATCGCCGTTGATCGCGTAGAACGGTCGCGAGCCGAGGAGCGGGAGAGCCTTCTTCACCCCGCCGCCGGTCTCCAGCAGCGCCTCCTCGCGCGAAATGCGGATGCGCGGCGCTTTCCGCGACATGAGATGGCCTTCGATCATGTGGCC
>DATIDB010000037.1:0-6103 GCA_035456545.1 Alphaproteobacteria bacterium
CGCGGCGAGATTCGGCGGCATGCGCCCCTGGGCGCAGGCGGCGAGGGCGGCCTGGGCGCGCGGCGAAAGCTTCGGGTCCCCGGGTTGGGTCATCGCGGGTAGCCAACGCTCGAGAGTGTCAGGCGGTGCCAGTCGAACCGAATCCGCCGCTCCCGCGCGCACTGGCGGGGAGCGTCGTCGAGACATCAAGGCGGCCCCGCGTCACCGGGGCGAGGACGAGCTGGGCGATCCGCATGCCGCGCGCGATCGTCACCGGCTCTTCTCCGAGATTGACGAGGATGACCTGAACCTCGCCGCGATAGTCGGCATCTATGGTGCCGGGGCTGTTCAAGACCGTCAATCCATGCTTCAGAGCAAGGCCCGAGCGCGGCCGCACTTGCGCCTCGTATCCGGATGGCAATGCGAGCGCGATGCCTGTCGGGATGAGCGCCCGGGCATTGGGCTGGATCATCACCGGATCGACGACCGCCGCGAGAAGGTCCATCCCGGCGCTGTCTTCCGTCGCGTAGCCGGGCAGCGGCAGCCCCTCCCCATGCGGCAGGCGCTGGAGAAGGACGCGAACCGGATCGGTCATGCCGCCGGCTTCTGCAGGTGATCGGCGATGCGCTGGGCGAGGCGGTCGGCGATGGCGCGCTTGCTCGCCGGCTCCCAATCCTCGACGCCCGCCTCGGTAATGAGATGCACGCGGTTGTCGGCCCCGCCGAACGTATGGGTCCCCGGCGAGACGTCGTTGGCGAGGATCCAGTCGCAGCCCTTCTTGCGCCGCTTCTCGGTCGCGTTCCCGATCAGGTCCCGCGTCTCGGCGGCGAAGCCGATCAGGAGGCGCGGGCGGCGGTTGCCCGCCTCGGCGAGGGTCTTGAGGATGTCGGGATTGGCGACCAGCGCCAGCTTGGGGGCGGCCGCTCCGGTCTTCTTCATCTTCGTGGGCGCGGCCTCCGCTGGCCGCCAGTCGGCGACGGCGGCGGCGCAGACCGCGACCTCGACCGGAAGCGCGGCCAGGCACGCCTCCAGCATCTCGCGCGCGGACACGACATGCGTGATGCGCACGCCCAAGGGATCGGGCTCGGCGGTCGGGCCGGAAACGAGATGGACCTCGGCCCCCAAGGCCGCGAGGGCGGCGGCGATGGCGTGCCCTTGGCGGCCGGAGGAGCGGTTGGCCAGGAAGCGCACCGGGTCGATCGCCTCATGGGTCGGCCCGCTGGTCACCAGGGCGGCGCGACCGGCCAGCCGCGCGCCGGTGCGGAAAAAGGCCTCGATCGCCTCCAGGATATCGGCGGGCTCGGCCATGCGGCCCTCCCCGACCTCCCCGCAAGCGAGATCGCCCGCCGCCGGGCCGACGCGCAGCACCCCGCGGCGCGCCAGGGTCTCGACATTGGCGGCGGTCGCGGGATTCGCCCACATCATGGTGTTCATCGCCGGCGCGATCAGCACGGGCTTGTCGGTGGCGAGGAGCGCGGTGGTGGCGAGGTCGTCGGCAAGGCCCCCCGCCATCTTGGCGATGAGATCGGCGCTGGCTGGGGCGACCACCACGAGGTCGGCTTCGCGCGACAGGCGGATATGCCCCATCTCGCTTTCGTCGGTCAGCGAGAACAGGTCCGTATAGACCTTCTCCCCGCTCAAAGCCGCCACGGAGAGCGGGGTGACGAATTCCGCCCCGCCGCGCGTGAGGATCGCGCGCACGCCCGCGCCTCGGTCCTTCAGGCGCCGGATCAGCTCCAGCGCCTTGTAGGCGGCGATGCCGCCGGAAATGACGAGGAGGATGCGCTTGCCCGCCAGCATGGGCGCAAGCCTAGCCTTCGGCGGTCGTTTGGGGCAAGCCGCCCGGCCGGGACTTGAGGCTGCGCGCCAGATCGAGGATCTCCCGCCACTGTTTGCGGGCGACAAGGGCCGTCACGGCGAGATAGATCGCCCCTCCCGCCGCAACCTTCGCGCCGAGCGCGGCGATGGCGGGCCAACCGGTCAGGAGGGGCGCCAGGCCCCAGAGCGCCGCCGCCATCAGAAGCGTCGCCGCGGCGGCGGGCCAGGCCTGCCGGTGATAGGCGAATGGATCGAGGCCGATCAACCTCCACAGCATGGCCGCGTTCACGCCATAGGCGAGAAGCGCCGCGGCGCCCATCGCCAGCGCCACCGCCGACGGCCCTCTGGGGAGGACGATGATGACGAAGGCCGCGGAGGCGGCCGCCTGGATGGTGGTGAGGAGGAGCCTGAGGCCCGGCCGGCCGATCGCGGTCAAGACGTTGCTGAGAAAGAATCCCATGGCATAGAGCAGCGTCGGCACGGCGGAGGCCTGCACGACCGGCACGGCCTCGATCCATTTCGCCCCGAGCAGGAGCGGAACCAGCTCCGGCGCGACCAGGGCGAGCCCGCCGAAGGCCGGGAAGGCGATGAAGGCGATCAGCCGGTAGGCTCGGAAGAGGCCGCGCAGGAGCGCCTCGCGGTCGTGCTGCACGCGGGCGAAAACCGGCACGACGATCCCTTGCAGCCCAACGACCAGCACCTCGCCGACGATAGAGACGAGGCGCTGCGCAACCGTGTAGACGCCGACCGGCCCGGCTCCCGCGAAGCGACCGAGCAAGAGGCGATCGATCTGGTAGGCGAGGGTCCAGACCAGCTCATGGGCGAAGACGCTGACGCCGAAGATCGAGAGCTCGCGCAGATGCCTCGCCGAGAAGGCGACGCGCGGCCGCCAGGTGCTGGCTCGCCAGAGGATGACGAGGCCGACGACCGCGCCGCTCAGCATCTGCGCGACGAGGCTCCACACCCCATAGCCCAGCGCCGCCATTGCGATGCCGAGCGCGGCGCCGGCCACGGCCGAGACGATGTGCCGGATCGCGAGCGCGCGGAACTGGAGCTCGCGGCGAAGCTGCGCCTGCTGCACCAGGACCAGCCCCGTCAGGGCGGGAAAGACGGACAGCGACCGGAGCACCGGGGCGAGGCCGGGCTCCTGAAAGATCCCGGCGATGGCGTCGGCGGCGGCGAAGGTGAGCGCGGCGATGGCGAGGCCGATGGCGATCTGCGCCCAGAACACGGCATCGAGATGGGAAGGCTGGAGGTCCTCGCGCTGGACGAGGGCGGTGCCGAAACCCTGGTCGATGACGAAGCTGCAGAATGTGAGATAGATCCCGGCCAGCGCCATCAGTCCGAAATCCGACGGCGTCAGCAGGCGCGCCAGCACGAGGAACGCGACGAGCGAGACCAGGCGCACGAGCCAGCTCTCGACCATGACCCAGAGCGCGCTGCGCAGGGCGGCCGCGGTGCGGGACATGCCCTTCAGGTCTCCGACCAGGTCCAGGCGAGCGCGAGCGCGCCGAGGCCCAAGGCGACGATCCAACCGATCCAGCGATGCCGGTTGCGGCGGTCGCGACGTTCGAGGGCGAGCAGCGTCTCGGCATGCAACTTGACGCCGCCCTCGGCCAGGCGAACGAGGGCGCGCTCCGCCTCCGCCACCAGCCTCGGCAGCCGCCGGACGACGAAGGCGGCGTCCTCGATCGCGTCGCGCAGCCGGGCTTCCGGACCGCGGTTCTCGCGCATCCACTCTTCGATCAGCGGCTGCGCCAGGGTCCAGATGTTGAGGTTCGGGTCAAGCGCCCGGCTGACGCCTTCGGCCATCAGCATGTTCTTCTGCAGGAGCAACAATTGCGGCTGCACCTCCATCTCGAAGGTTTGGCCGAGCGCGAAGAGCTGGCCCAGGAGCCTGGCGAAGGAGATCTCCGTCAAGGCGCGCCCGAAGATCGGCTCGCCGATCGAGCGGCAGGCCTGGGCGAAGCGATCGACCGACTGCGTGGGCGGGACATAGCCGGCTTCGAAATGCACCTCCGCGAGACGCCGGTAGTCGCGGTCGAGGAAGGCCAGCAGCATGTCCGCCAGCGTGAAACGGGTCGCGCGGTCCAACCGCCCCATGATGCCGAAATCCACCGCGACGATGGCGCCGTCGGCGGCGACGGCCATGTTGCCGGGATGCTGGTCCCCGTGGAAGTAGCCGTCGCGGAACACCTGGTTGAAGAAGATCGCCGCGGCGCGGGCCAGCACCGCCCCGATATCGTGCCCGTCGGCCAGGAGCGCGGCGCGATCGTCCATGCGGATTCCGGCGATGCGCTCGACCGTCAGCACGCGGCGCTGGGTGCGCGCCCAGTCCACGGCCGGAACGCGGTAGGTCTCATCGCCCGCAAAGTTCTGCGCCAGCTCGGCCGCGGCGGCGGCTTCCAGGCGCAAATCCATCTCCAGCCGCACCGTCTCCTCGAAGGTGCGCACCACGGCGAGCGGCTTCAGGCGCTTCAGGCGCGGCTCGCGGCGCTCCACGATGCCCGCCACCCAGAACATGAGGTCGAGGTCGCGCGCGAAGGCCGCCTCGATCCCGGGCCGCAGGACCTTGACGGCGACCTCCCGCCCGTCCGGCGTCTCGGCGAAATGCACCTGTGCGATGGAGGCGGCGGAGACGGGCGTGTCCTCGAAGCGGGAGAACAGCGCCTCGACCGGCTGGCCAAGCTCCTCGGCGATGATGCGCCGCGAGTCCTCGGTGGGAAACGGCGGGAGCCGGTCCTGGAGCTCGGAGAGATCGGCCGCGATGGCCTCGCCGACGAGGTCGGCGCGCGTGGAGAGCATCTGCCCGAGCTTGATGAAGCTCGGACCGAGCGCGACGAAGGCGCGGGCCAGCCTTTCGCCGGGACGGCCGGGGACGTCCTCGCGGCTGAAGGGCTTCAGGACCAGGACCAGCCCCGGCGCGATTCCCATCTCCTCGATGAGGGATCGGATGGGCGCGAGCGCGCCGTGCCGGTGCAGGGTCCGGGCGATCGCGAACAGCCGAAGGATCGTCCTGAGGGCGCGCAGCATCGGCGAATCTCGCCCCCTTCGCTTCCCGCGCTAGATCCGCCAGGCGGAGTGCAGGGCGGCGATGCCGCCGGTGAGGTTGCGGTAGCGCACCTGATCCAGCCCCGCGGCGCGGATGCGCGCCGACAGCTCCTCCTGGGCGGGAAAGGTGCGGATGCTTTCCGCAAGATAGCGGTACGAGGCCGCATCCCCGGCCACCGCCCGGCCGAGCGCCGGGAGCACGGCGAAGGAGTAGGCATCGTAGATGCGGTCGAGGATCGGCAGCACGACCCGGCTGAACTCCAGGCACAGGAACCGCCCGCCGGGCCTGAGCACGCGCTTCGCCTCGGCCAGCGCCAGATCCATATGCGTAACGTTGCGCAGGCCGAAGGCGATCGTATAGGCGTCGACCGAGCCGTCGGCGACCGGCAAGCGCTCGGCGTCGCCGGCCACCCACTCGATCCCGGCCAGAAGGCCGCGGTCGATCATGCGGTCGCGGCCCACTTCCAGCATCGCCGGCGTGGCGTCGACGACGATCACGCGCCCGCTCTCGCCGAGCCGGCGAAGCAGGCAAAAGGCGATGTCCCCGGTGCCGCCGGCGACGTCGAGGACGGTGCTGCCGGGCCGCGGGTTGAGCCAGTCCACCATCTCCCGTTTCCACAGGCGATGGATGCCCCCGCTCATCAGGTCGTTCATGAGGTCGTAGCGCCCGGCGACGCTCTCGAACACGCCGCGCACCAGCGCCGGCTTCTCGTCGAGCGCGACGCGCCGAAAGCCGAACGGGCCGGTCGCTTCGCCGGTCTCGGGCGGTTCGGGACGTTCGGTGGTGGTCGCCATGGCGGCGACACCATAGCGCCTCGCCGCCGATCCGCGCTAGAACGGCCGCCATGCCCGAATTGCCCGAGGTTGAGACCGTCCGCCGGGGCCTGGCCGAAAGGCTGGAGGGCCGCCGACTGGTGCGCGTGCTGCAGAACCGGCCGGATTTGCGCTTTCCCCTGCCGCCAGGGTTCACCCGGCGTCTGGAGGGGCGACGCGTTCTCAAGGTCAAGCGCCGGGCGAAGTATCTCCTGATCGAGATGGAGGACGGAACGATCCTTCTCGCCCATCTCGGCATGTCGGGGCGCATGCTGGTCAATCGCCGCGAGGAGGCGAAAAGCGAGCTTCACGATCACGTCGTGATGGAGACCGAGGACGGCTGGGTCGTGCGCTTCAACGATGCGCGCCGCTTCGGGATGATGGACCTGGTGGAGCGCGCGAGCCTTGCCGACCACCCCTTGCTCGCCGGGCTGGGGCCCGA
>DATIDB010000038.1:0-16387 GCA_035456545.1 Alphaproteobacteria bacterium
CTTCATGAAAGAGGCCGTGGATGCGCTCTCGCTCGAGGACAAGGCGCTGATCGCGCTTCCCGTGGCGGCGATCCTCGCCTACGGCCTGGCGCGCATCCTGAGCCTCGCCTTCGGCGAGCTGCGCGACGCGGTCTTCGCCAAGGTCGCGCAGCGTGCGATCCGCACGGTGGCGCTCGCCACCTTCCGGCACCTGCACGCGCTGAGCCTTCGCTTCCATCTCGACCGGCAGACGGGCGGCCTCAGCCGCGCCATCGAGCGCGGCACCAAGGGCATCGACTTCCTGCTCTCCTACGTCCTCTTCTCGGTGCTGCCGACGCTGCTGGAGATCGCGCTCGTCGCCGGAATCCTCTGGTACATGTTCGACTGGCGCTTCTCGGCGGTGACGCTGGCGACGGTCGCGGGCTATGTCTGGTTCACCTTCGCGATCACCGAATGGCGCATCAAGTTCCGCCGCGCCATGAACGAGAGCGACAGCGAGGCCTCGACCAAGGCGATCGACAGCCTCCTCAATTTCGAGACGGTCAAATATTTCGGCAATGAGGATCACGAGGCGCGTCGCTTCGATTCCGCCTTGCGCGTCTACGAGAAGGCGGCGGTGAAGAGCGAGACCAGCCTCGCCTTCCTCAATGTCGGGCAGACCGCGATCATCTCCGTCGGCGTCTCCGCCATGATGATCATGGCCGCGATCGAGGTGCGCGCCGGCGGCATGACGGTCGGCGATTTCGTGCTGGTCAACGCCTACCTCATCCAGCTCTACATGCCGCTCAACTGGCTCGGTACGGTCTATCGCGAGATCAAGCAGTCGTTGATCGACATGGAGCAGATGTTCCGCCTCCTGGGCGTGCCGCAGGAGGTGGCGGACCGCCCCGGCGCGCAACCGATCCGCCTTGCCGGCGGCGAGGTGCGCTTCGAAGGAGTGAATTTCGGTTACGACCCCCGCCGCCCGATCCTGAAGGATGTGAGCTTCGTCGTGCCGCCGGGGCGCACGCTCGCCATCGTCGGCCCGAGCGGTTCGGGCAAATCCACCATCGCGCGGCTCCTCTTCCGCTTCTACGACGTGACCGACGGGCGCGTGCTGGTCGACGGACAGGACATCCGCGAGGTGACGCAGGTCTCGCTCAGGGCCACGATCGGCATCGTCCCGCAGGACACGGTGCTGTTCAACGACGCCATCTTCTACAATATCGCCTATGGCAATCCCGAGGCGACGCGGGAGGAGGTGGAGGAGGCCGCGCGCCTCGCCAAGATCGACCAGTTCATCCGCTCGTTGCCCGACGGCTACGAGGCCCGGGTCGGAGAGCGGGGCCTCAAGCTTTCCGGCGGCGAGAAGCAGCGCGTCGCCATCGCGCGCACGATCCTGAAGCGCCCGGCGATCCTCATCTTCGACGAGGCGACCTCGGCCCTCGACACCCATACGGAGAAGGCGATCCAGGCGAGCCTCGCGGAGGTCTCCGCCGACCGCACAACGCTGATCATCGCGCACCGGCTCTCGACCGTGGTCGACGCCGACGAGATCCTGGTGCTCGACCAGGGTCGCGTGGTCGAGCGCGGCCGGCATGCCTTGCTGCTGGCCCAGAACGGCCGTTACGCGGCGATGTGGCGGCGCCAGCAGGAGGCGGCCGAGCGCGAGCGGCTGGTCGAAGCGCGATGAGCAGACGGGGGCCGAGCCTCACCCATATCGCGCTTCAGGCGCGGGACCTCGGGGCCACGATCGCCTTCTATCGCGACTACTGCGGCCTCGCCATAGTGCATGACCGCACCGACCGCACGCGCGTGGTGTGGCTCGCCGAGCCCGGCCGCGAGCGCGATCTCATCCTCGTGATCATGTCGGGCGGCGGTGGGAAGACGCCGGCCGAGGGCGATTACAGCCATCTCGGCTTCGCCCTCGGGAGCCGAGCGGCAGTCGATGCCGTTGCCGCGCGCGCCCGGGCCGAGGGCCGGCTGCTCTGGCCGCCCAAGCAAGAACCCTGGCCGGTCGGCTATTATTGCGGCGTGGTCGACCCGGACGGGGTGATGGTGGAGTTCAGCTACGGCCAGCCGCTCGGGCCCGGCGCCGCGGAGGAAGCGGGGAGTCCGCCGTCATGATTCTCGTCGTCGGAGGCACCGGCACGGTCGGGCGGCTGGTCCTCGAAGGCATTGCGGCGGCGGATTTCGAGACCCGGGCGCTGGTGCGAAACCTCGAAAAGGCCCAGGCGCTGGATCTTCCGACGGTCGAGTTCGTCATGGGCGATCTCGCCGATCCGCCCAGCCTCGGCGCGGCCCTGGACGGCGTCGAGACGGTCGTCCTCATCTCCAGCTTCGGCCCGGATATGGTTCGGCTGCAGACCAACCTGGTCGAGGCGGGGGCGGGCTCGGCCAGGCGGCCGCGCATCGTCAAGCTTTCCGGCCTCGGCGCCGGACCCGAAGCGCCGACCACGATGGGGCGCTGGCACGGCGCCGTCGAGCGTGCGATCCAGGATTCCGGCCTGCCCTGGACCCTGCTGCGGCCGGCCTATTTCATGCAGAACGCGCTCATGATGGCGGGCGGCATCCGCAAGACGGGAACCATCGCCCTGCCTGCGGCCGGTGCGGCGGTGGCCCAGATCGACGCGCGCGACATAGCGGCGGTCATGGTTCGCGTCGCCGTGGAGAGCGGGCATGAGGGCGCCGCCTACGACCTCACCGGCCCGGACGCCATCACCTGGGTCGAGGTCGCCGAGGTCCTGAGCGCCGTCGCCGACCGCCCGATCCGCTACGACCCGATCGCGCCGGAGGAGTACAAGCGTCGGCTCGAAGGCGCGGGCATGCCGCCCTGGCTTGCCGATGCACTCAACGAGATGTTCGCCCAGTTCCGGGCCGGCGCGGGCCTGCGCGTCACCGATCATGTCCGAAGCATCACCCATCAGCCGCCGCGCTCCTTCGCGGCCTTCGCGCGCGATCATGCCGACGCCTTCCGGATCGCCTGACCCGGGCAGAGCCGCCGAGCTGGCCCGCAAGGTCGCCGCAGGGGACCGCCGGGCGCTGGCGCGGGCCATCACTTTGGTGGAATCCGTGCGTCCGGAGGATCGCGCGTCCGCGGAGGCCTTGATGGCGGCGCTGCCGCCCCCTTCGGGCGAGACCTTGCGGGTCGGCATCGCCGGAGCGCCGGGGGTCGGCAAATCGACGCTGATCGAGACGTTGGGCCTGCATGCGATCGGACAGGGACATCGGCTCGCGGTGCTGGCGGTCGATCCCTCCTCGCCGGTGAGCGGGGGCTCCATCCTCGGCGACAAGACACGGATGATGGAGCTGTCGCGCGCGGATGCGGCCTTCATTCGGCCCTCGCCGACGGCGGGGCGGCTGGGCGGCGTCGCGCGCCGCACCGCGGAGGCGGTCCGCCTCTGCGAGGCCGCCGGCTACGACCGTGTCATCGTCGAGACGGTCGGTCTCGGCCAGTCCGAGACGGCGATCGCCGATCTCGTCGACGTCGTCCTGCTTTTGGTGCCGCCCGGGGGCGGCGATGAGCTGCAGGGCATCAAGCGCGGCATCATGGAGACCGCCGATCTCATCGCGGTCACCAAGGCGGACGGAGCGAGGCTGGAGGAGGCAGGACGCACCGCCGCGGAATATCAGCACGCCCTGCGCCTGATGCGGCCGGCGGACGCGCCCTGGGTCCCGTCGGCACGGACCTGCTCGGCGCTGACGGGGACCGGCATGGCGGAGATCTGGGCCGAGATCGAGCGCTTCGGGAGCGCGGTCGGCCCGTCCGGCCTCGCGGCGCGCCGGGCGCAACAGGCGGTCAGGCAGCTATCGGCGGAAATCGAGGAGGAGCTGAAGGCCCGGCTGGCCGGAGCCGGTCTCGCCGGCAGGCTCGCGGCGCTCGAAGCCGAGGTCCAGGCCGGCCGGCTCACCGCCCGCGCGGCCGCCCGCGCCCTTCTGGACGGATTGACCGGGCCGGCCGTCCCCAGCGCCCGCAAGCCTTGACGCTCGGCGCCTCGCTCGCGTAAAACCCGGCGCGCGTCGAGGCGGCAGGTCTTCCGGCGCCCCTTGTGATTTTTCCCGTTTCGAAGGATTTCGGCCATGGCACGGCGCTGCATGATCACGGGTAAAGGCGTCCAGAGCGGCAACAATGTCAGCCACGCCAACAACAAGACCCGGCGGACCTTCCGGCCGAACCTTCAGCGCGCCTCCTTCCTGAGCGATGCCCTGGGCCATTCGGTGCGCCTGCGCCTCTCCGTCAACGCGATCCGCAGCATCGAGCATAATGGGGGCCTCGACGCCTTCCTGCTTGGCACCGCCGATTCGCGCCTCGGCGAGGAGGCGCTTCGCCTGAAGCGCCGCATCGAGCGCGCCAAGGCCCGCCGCGACGCGGCCTGACGCCGTCAAAGCGATCCTGACGCAATGGGCCGTTCGGGCTTGCCCGGACGGCCATGGCGCACCCATCATCGCCTCAAGCGCCGGGCCGGGCGCCCGTCGCCCGCGCCGGGGAGGCGTCAAGAGGGAGGTGCCAGACCGATGCTCGCCAGACGCAAGCTGATGACCGGCCTCGCCGGCCTGCCGCTCGCCGCTGCTCTCGCCGATCCGCGCCTCGCCGCGCTCGCAGCCGAGGGCACGGAGCCGGTTTCGATCACCACCAAGGGCGGCGAGACGGTTTCGGGCGCCATCGCCCTGCCTGCAAAGACCCCGGCCCCGGCGGTGCTCCTCATCCATGAATGGTGGGGCCTCAACGATCAAATCAAGACGATGGCGGTGGAATTCGCCAAGGAGGGCTACGTCGCGCTCGCGGTGGATCTCTACGGCGGCTCGGTCGCGAGCTCGCCGGACGAGGCTCAGGCGCTGATGCAGTCGGTTGATGCGGAAAAGGCGACCGACACGCTCGTCTCCTGGATCGACTGGCTGCGCGCCAATTCCTCGGTCAACGGCAAGGTCGCGACCGTGGGCTGGTGCTTCGGCGGCGGCTGGGCGATCAGCGCCGCCATCGCGGCGCCGGTGGAGGCGACGGTCATTTATTACGGCCGGCTGCCGCAGAGCGCCAAGGACGTGCAGCCGGTCAAGGGCCCCGTGCTCGGGCATTTCGCCGAGCAGGACAAATTCATCGATCACCCGATGGTCGCGGGATTCGAGAAGGCGATGAAGGAGGCCGGCAAGCTGCTCACGGTGCATTGGTACGACGCCGATCACGCCTTCGCGAACCCGACCGGGGCGCGGTACGACGAAGCCGACGCGAAGACGGCCTGGGGCCGGACGCTGGAATTCCTGAAAAAGACGCTCGGCTGACGCTTTCGTCAGGTTCCGGTCGCGGACTGCTCCGCTTCGGCCGCATCCTCGCCCTCGGGAGCGGGCCCGCCGCGCCGCGCGGCGGCCTTCTCCACCGCGAGATTGAGATCGGTCTGCGTGCAAAGGCCGAGCAGGACCGGGTCCTTTGGCCGAATGTTGGGCGCGTTCCAGTGCGTGCGGTCGCGAATGGCCTGGATCGTGGGCTTTGTGGTGCCGATCAGCCGCGCGATCTGGCTGTCGGCGAGCTCGGGATGGTGGCGCAGGAGCCAGGCGATGGCATCCGGCTTGTCCTGGCGCTTGGAGACCGGCGTGTAGCGCGGACCCTTGGTGCGCGTGGCCGGCATCGGCACGTCGCGCTTGGCCATTTGCAGCCGTGAGTCGGGATCCTTCACGCAGCGGTCGATTTCGGCCTGCGTCAGCTGCCCGTTCGCGACCGGGTCGAGACCGACCATCCCGACCGCGACCTCGCCGTCGGCGATGCCCTGCACCTCCAGGGGATGCAGCCCGCAGAACTCCGCGATCTGGTCGAAGGAGAGCGCGGTGTTCTGGATCAGCCACACGGCCGTGGCTTTCGGCATCAAGGGCTTCGACATCGGTCAAATCCTCCAATCCGGCCGAGGCGGCGGCCTCCGGCCCGGCGCGAAAGTCCGTGAGACGAGCGATTTGGCGCCCGCGCCCCGGACCCTTGCATATAAGGAGCCGGGGGGCGCCGCGCGAGAGGGCGACAGAGCTTCGGGCGCGCCGCCCTCTTACCACCCTGAGAGGCTAGACGACCAGCACGATTTTGCCGATATGGGCACTCGTCTCCATCAATCGGTGCGCGTCGGCCGCCCGGGTGAGGGGGAAGCGCCCCTCGATGACGGGGGCGATCCGGCCGGAGGCGATCAAGGGCCAGACCTTCTCCTCGAGGGCGTGGGCGATCTTCCCTTTCTCCTCCACGGTGCGGGGACGCAGCGTCGAGCCGGTCAGCGTCAGCCGCTTCAGCATCACGGGCAGGAAATTCACCTCGATCTTCGATCCCTTGAGGAACGCGATGTTGACGAGCCGCCCGTCGGTTGCGAGGAGGGAAATGTTCTTCTCCATGTAGTCGCCGCCGACCATGTCGAGGATCACGTCCACGCCGCGCCCGGCGGTTGCCTTCTGGATAACCGCGACGAAATCCTCCTCGCGGTAGTTGATCGCCTTCTCCGCGCCGAGCTTTTCGCAGGCCTGGCATTTGAGGGTGTTTCCGGCCGTGGCGAAGACGCGCGCGCCGAAGGCCGAGGCGAGCTGGATCGCGGTCGTGCCGATGCCGCTGGAGCCGCCATGGACGAGGAAGGTCTCGCCCTTGGCCAGCCGCCCGCGCTCGAAGACATTCGTCCAGACGGTGAAGAAGGTCTCCGGGAGCGCGGCGGCCCGCACCAGGTCGAGTCCCGCCGGCACGGGAAGCGCCTGCGGCTCCGGTACCGTGCAGTACTCCGCATAACCTCCGCCGGCGACGAGCGCGCAGACCTCATCCCCCTCGGCGAACCGCGACGTCCCCCTGCCCAGCGCCGCGACGGTCCCGGCGATCTCGAGGCCGGGGATGTCGCTCGCCCCCTTGGGCGGCGGGTAGCCGCCCTGCCGCTGGAGCACGTCCGGCCGGTTCACGCCCGCCGCCGCGACCCGCACCAGGATCTCGCCCTTTGCGGGCTTCGGCAGGGGCCGCAGCGCCGGCACCAGCGCCTCCGGCCCGCCCGGCGACTTGATCTCGATGGCGCACATCGTCTCGGGCAGAACCGCAGTCATGCGTCGTCGGGTCCTCTCCAGTCGTGAGCTCGCGCGGCGCCATGGAGGGCCGCAGGATCGATGGTCTAGTATGACGCGACTGCGGAAACAAGCAGACTAGCCCTCAAGGGAGCGCGGGCCATGCCCATCGACGCAGACGACCTGGAGCCGGCCAAAAAGAAAGTCGAGCCGCTCAATCTCGACACGCTCTCGATCGCGGAGCTTGAAGCCTATATCGGCCGGCTCTCCGCCGAGATCGAGCGCGCCAAGGCCAAGATCGCGGCCAAGCAGGCTCACCGGAACGCCGCCGGCTCGATCTTCGGGAGCAAATCGTGAGTTCGCTTGCCGGAAAGGTCGCCGTCGTCACCGGCTCGACCAGCGGGATCGGCCTCGGCATCGCGCGCGCACTCGCCGCCGCGGGCGCCTCGGTCGTCCTCAACGGCTTCGGCGAGGCCGGCGCGATCGAGGGCCTGGTCGCCGAGCTGCGGGAACTGGGTGCGCCCGACGCCGCCCATCACCCCGCCGACATGACCCGCCCGGCCGAGATTGTGGACATGATCGAGAGCGCGGCTTCCCGTCACCGGCGCCTCGACATCCTCGTCAACAATGCCGGAATCCAGCATGTTGCGCCGATCGAGCATTTCGCGCCCGAGCGCTGGGACGCGGTGATCGCGATCAATTTGTCGGCGTGCTTCCATGCGATCCGAACGGCGCTGCCGGAGATGCGGCGGCTGGGCTGGGGGCGGATCATCAACGTCGCCTCGGTCCATGGCCTCGTCGCGTCGCGCGAGAAGGCGGCTTATGTCGCGGCCAAGCACGGGCTGATCGGCCTGACCAAGGTCGTCGCCCTGGAGACCGCCGGCAGCGGCATCACCTGCAACGCCATCTGCCCCGGCTGGGTGCTGACCCCGCTTGTGGAGGCTCAGATCAGGGACAAGGCGGCGGCGGCCGGGACGAGCGAAACGGACGCTCGACGCGCGCTGCTCATGGAAAAACAGCCCTCGGGGGAATTCGCCACGCCCGAGCAGATGGCTGGGCTGACGCTGTTCTTGTGCTCGGACGCCGCCGCGCAGATCACGGGAGCCGCGCTTCCCGTCGACGGCGGCTGGACTTCGCAATAAAATGGCTTTTTGCGGCGACCGTTAACCGTATTCATCAATCGTTAATGGATTCGCCCGCAAGATCGCTCTTGGGAACGGGGTCGCATGCTGCCGTTCCCTGATCGGTTCGCCGATCATTCTCGACGCCTCCCTGTTCAAACTTGAGCCGCCGCCCTTCGGGACGGCGGCTTTCTGTTGGTTCCCGTCGGGTCCTTCCCGAAAGGGGGTAGCCCGATTTTTTTGGCGGAAGCCCGCCGCTTTTGCGCCTGATTCCGCCTTGACCTGAGCCGCCCGCCGCCCTAACGTCGGCCCCGTCGGCAAGTTGAACAGGTTCGAGGCTTCGAGAAAGAGAGGGCCGCCAGCGTAGCGGCCCTCCGTTTTTTTGGCGACCGTGGCTTCTTCGACACACCCCTCCCATCGAGCGATTCGCCTCGACGGCAGAAGCATCCGTTTAGGGTTCAGCACTGATCGAGTGGGCTCCCCGCCGGCTCTTCTCCTGCTCCATGGCGCGGGTATGGACCATCGGGTCTGGGCGGAGCAGCTCGCCCTGCTCGGCGACCGGGGGATCGTCGCCTCGGCCCCCGATCTGCCGGGGCATGGGGGATCGGAGGGGCCGGCGCTGACCCGGATCGCCGAGATGGCCGATTGGGTGCTGCGGCTGGTGGACGGGATTGGCTCCCGAGAGGTGGCGCTCGCGGGTCACAGCATGGGCGCCTTGGTTGCGCTCGAGGCTGCGGGGCGGCTCGGCTCCCGGTTGAGCGGGCTCGCCCTGATCGGCGCGGCGGCGGAGATGCCGGTCAATCCGGACTTGCTGGAGGCGGCGAGCCAGGATTTGCCAAGGGCGGCCAAGATGATCGCCGCCTGGGGCTATGGTCCGGCGGCCCAGGCGGACGGCCGCGCCGAGGCGGGCCGTCGGATCATCGAGGCCGCGCCGCCGGGCGTCCTGGCCACCGACCTTGCGGCCTGCGCCGCCTATCGCGAAGCGCCCGCGGCGGCCGCCCGCATCTCCGCACCCAGTCTGGTCATCTCCGGCAGCCGCGACCGCATGACGCCGGCGCGGCGCGGACGGGCGCTGGCCGATGCGATCGCCGGCGCGCAGTTCCAGGAACTGCCAGAGGTCGGGCATATGCCCATGGCGGAGGCTCCGGCGGAGCTCTCCGCCGCATTGATCCGCCTCCTTCGATAACGAAACGGCCGGACGCCTTGCGGCGCCCGGCCGATCGAGACGGGATCTTCGGCCTTCAGCGGTGGTTAGGCCGCCTTGCTGTCGATCACCTGCGGCTCGGCCTTGCCGGTCGCGATCTTGATGGTCCGGGGCTTCATCGCCTCGGGAACCTCGCGCACCAGGTCGATATGCAACAGGCCGTTCGCGAGGTCCGCGCCGGTCGCCTGGATGTGGTCGGCCAGCTCGAAGCGCCGCTCGAAGGCGCGCCGGGCGATGCCGCGATGCAGGAACTGCTTCGGCTCCTCCTCCTTGAGGGCCTTGCCGGTCACGGTCAGCACGCCTTCCTGCACGCTGATGTTCAGCTCATCGGTCGAGAAGCCCGCAACCGCCATGGTGATGCGGTAGGCGTTCTCGCCGGTCTTCTCGATGTTGTAGGGCGGGTAGGAGGGCGCCTCTCCGTCCATACGGCCGGCGGCGTCCAGAAGCCGCGTCATGCGATCGAACCCGACGGTCGAGCGGAAGAGCGGCGAAAGGTCGTAGGTGCGCATGGCTCCATATCCTCCTATGAGCAACATGGGTTTTACGGAAGGCCCACCGGTTTTCGACCGGACCCTCCGATCCTCAAGCCGCCGAACCCTGCGAAGGCGACCGGCGGTCCCTCGGATTTGGGAAGGCGTTCGGCGGGTTCAAGGGGGTCTCAGTGTATTGACAATGTATACACAAGGGGATATCGTGCCCGACATGACCCACCCTGCGGCATCGCGTCGGCGCAACCGTGACGTTGTTCTCAATCTGAGGGCGACGGCTGGGGTGCGCGACCTCATCGATCGCGCAGCAGCATCCTTGGGTCAGAGCCGCAGTGAGTTCATGTTGGAGAGCGCGCGGGCGAGGGCGGAGCATGTCCTGCTCGACCGAAAGCTGTTCGTTCTTGATGACGAGCAGTACGCCTCATTTCAGGCGCTCCTCGATTCCTCGCCCAAACCGTCGAAAACCCTCAGGACTCTGCTCTCGCGAAAGGCTCTTTGGGAGCAGTAGGATTTGAGCGCAGAATCCGTCCGCTCGCCGCGGCCCGTCGATCCGCAGGACGGCTACGATAGGTTCGATTGCGGCAACCCGGAACTCAACGCCTGGCTGATGCAGAAGGCCCTGGCGAGCGAGGGACGCTCGGCGCGAACCTATGTGGTCACCACCACCAATCGATGCATCGTCGCCTATTGCTGCCTTTCGGCAGGGGCCGTGATTCGAGCCAGTCTTCCGCGTGCGAAACTGCGGCAGAACCTGCCTGACGAGGTCCCCGTCCTCGTCATGGGTCGGCTAGCCGTTGACCGCGAATACCAGGGTCTCGGGTTAGGAAAAGATCTCCTGAAGGATGCGATCCTCCGCGCCTTGAATGCCGCGGAACTGGTGGGGATTCGTGCAATTCTCGTTCATGCCAAGGACGAGGACGCGGCGGAATTCTATCGACGGTTCGGGTTCTTCGATTCCCGTTTCGACGAAAAAATTCTGCTGCTGCCGATAGAAACCGCTGCCGCCTGCCTCTAAGGCCCCTTCGCCCTACTTCTTCGCCTCGAGGCCCTGGAAGCGCTTCTTGAACTTGGCGAGCTGGCCGCCGCTGTCGATCAGGCGGTGCACGCCGGTCCAGGCGGGATGCGACTTCGGGTCGATGTCGAGACGCAGCGTGTCGCCGGCCTTGCCCAAGGTGGAGCGGGTCTTGAAGCTGGACCCGTCGGTCATCACCACGGTGATCTCATGGTAATCGGGGTGGATGTTCTTCTTCATGACGGCGGGTCCCGGCGGCTTTCGGAAGGCGGCGGGTTATAACGGAAAGCGGCGCCTCAAGGCAAGCCTCGCCCTTGCCGGAACCCGGCCCGCCCTCTAAGAGGGGGGCTCCGCCATGTCCCGTTTCGCCCCCAAGCCCGGCGCCGACCGCGCCCGCGTCCGTTCCCTCGCCCCGCTGCGCGCGCTCTGGCCGTTCCTGAAGCCCTATCGCGCGCAGATGCTGGGCGCGGCGCTCTGCCTCATCGTCGCGGCGGTGACGGTCCTGGCCCTGGGACAGGGATTGAAGGCGCTGATCGACCGCGGCTTCGGCACGGGCGAGGCCGCCCTGCTGGATCGGGCCGTGCTCCTCCTTCTGCTCGTGGTGCTGATCCTCGCCGCCTCCACCTATGGCCGCTATTACCTCGTCACCTGGCTCGGCGAGCGCGTCGTCGCCGATCTGCGCCGCGCCGTTTATGACCGTGTCGTGGTGCTGGAGCCGGGCTGGTTCGAGGAGGTGCGCACCGCCGAGGTGATCTCGCGCCTCACCGCCGACACCACCGTCCTGCAGGCGCTGGTCGGCAGCTCGGTCTCCGTCGCCTTGCGCAACCTTCTGCTTTTCCTCGGCGGCGCGGCGCTGCTTTTCGTCACGGATGCGCGGCTGACCGGCCTCGTCTTCCTGGTCGTGCCGCTGGTGCTGCTGCCGATCCTCGTCTTCGGCCGCCGGGTGCGCCGCCTGTCGCGCGAAAGCCAGGACCGGATCGCCGAGCTCGGCAGCTTCGTCGACGAGAGCCTGCACGGCATCCGCACCGTCCAGGCCTTCACCCATGAAGGGCCGGACCGCGCCCGCTTCGCCGCCGCCGTCGAACGGGCCTTCGCCGTCGCCGCGCGCCGCACGCGCGCCCGCGCCATGCTGACGGCGCTGGTGATCGCCCTCGTCTTCGGCGCGGTCTCGATCGTGCTCTGGCTCGGCGGGCACGACGTGGTGAGCGGGCGGATCAGCCCGGGCGACCTCTCCGCCTTCGTCTTCTATTCGATCGTCGTCGCCGGATCGGTCGGCGCGCTCTCGGAAGTGGCGGGCGACGTGCAGCGCGCCGCCGGCGCGATGGAGCGCCTGAGCGAGCTCCTGAGCGCGGCGCCGAAGATCGCGGCGCCGCCAGATCCAATTCCGCTGCCGACGCCGGCCAAGGGAGCGGTCGAGTTCGCCGATCTGTCCTTCCGCTATCCGAGCCGGCCGGACCGGCCGGCGCTACACCGCGTGTCGTTTCGCCTCGCCCCAGGCGAGCGGGTCGCGCTGATCGGTCCATCGGGCGCGGGCAAGACGACGGTGCTCCAGCTCCTCTTGCGCTTCTACGACCCGGATTCGGGCCGCATCCTCTTCGATGGAGTGGATCTGAGGCGCGCCGATCCGCAAGAGCTGCGAGCGCGCATCGGCCTCGTCGCGCAGGAGCCAACCATCTTCGCCGACGACGTCGCCGAGAACATCCGCTACGGACGCCCCGAGGCGAGCCTTGCCGAGCTGCGCGAGGCGGCGGAGGCGGCGCACGCGCTCGAGTTCATCGAGAAGCTGCCGCAGGGCTTCGCGACCCAGCTCGGCGAGCGCGGGGTCCGGCTCTCCGGCGGGCAGCGCCAGCGCATCGCCATCGCCCGCGCAATCCTGCGCGATCCGGCGCTGCTCCTGCTCGACGAGGCGACCAGCGCGCTCGATGCCGAGAGCGAGCGGCTGGTGCAGGCGGCGCTCGACCGGCTGATGGCGGGGCGGACCACGCTGGTCATCGCGCATCGGCTCGCGACCGTGCTCAAGGCCGACCGCATCCTGGTCCTCGACCAGGGACGGATCGTCGAGAGCGGCCGTCACGAGGAGCTGGTGCGGGCGGGCGGACTTTACGCGCGGCTCGCGGCGCTGCAGTTCGAGTCAGAAATCAGAAGTCAGAAGCCAGAAGTCAGAGCGGCCATTTCTGACTTCTGACTCCTGTCATCTGACTTCTGGACTCCCCATCGCCAGGAATTTCTCGCGCCGACGGGTGCGGTAGTCGACATTGCCCTGACGAAGCTGCGCCAGCGCGCCCTCGATGGCGTCGCCGACCGAATCGATCGCGGCAGTGCGGTCGCGATGCGCGCCGCCCAGCGGTTCGGGCACGATGGCGTCGATGACCTTGAGCTTTAGGAGATCGGCCGCCGTGAGCTTAAGGGCCTCGGCGGCGTCCTGCGCATGCTCGGCGCTGCGCCAGAGGATCGAGGCGCAGCCCTCCGGCGAGATCACCGAATAGACGGCGTGCTCCAGCATCAGCACGGTGTTGGCGGAGGCGAGCGCGATCGCTCCGCCCGAGCCGCCCTCTCCGATGATGACAGAGACCAGAGGGACGCGGATGTCGAGGCAAGTGTTGATGCAGCGGGCGATGGCTTCGGCCTGCCCGCGCTCCTCCGCCCCGACGCCGGGATAGGCTCCCGGTGTGTCCACGAGGCTCAGCACGGGGATCTTGAACCGGTCGGCCATCCGCATCAGCCGCTGCGCCTTGCGATAACCTTCCGGCTTGGCCATGCCGAAATTGTGCCTCACGCGGGTTTCGGTGTCGGAGCCCTTCTCCTGACCGAGGATCATCGCCGACCAGCCGCGAAAGCGGCCGATGCCGCCGATGATCGCGTTGTCGTCCGCATAGAGCCGGTCGCCGGCCAGCGGCGTGAACTCCTCGACCAGACCGTCGATGTAGTCCTTCAGGTGCGGCCGCTCGGGATGGCGGGCGACCAGCGTCTTCTGCCAGGGCGTGAGCTTCGAATAGGTCTGCCTGAGCAGGCGGTCGACCTTGGCCTGGAGGCGCGACACCTCCTCGGCGATGTTGATGTCGCCGGAGGTGGCGAGGTGACGCAGCTCCTCGATCTTGCCTTCCAGCTCGGCAATCGGCTTTTCGAAGTCGAGAAAGGTCGGCATGCCCCCTTCACCGCAATTCCGGCCGGAAGCGGCGGCTCTCTCCAGCTAGCATGGAAGCCGCGCCGAGGCGAACGGAAATTGCCGGGATTCGCCTCGCTGCCCCGGAGATCAGGCCGATTTCACCTGCTCGGCCTTGCGGACCAGCACCTCGGCCTGGCGGATCGAGGCGATGTCGATCAGCCTGCCGTCGAGCGCGACGGCCCCCTTGCCCTCGCGCTTGGCCTGCTCCATCGCCTCGATTATCCGCTTGGCCTTGGTCACCTCCGCCTCGCTCGGGCTGAAGACCTCGTTGGCGAGCGCGACCTGGGAGGGGTGAATCGCCCATTTCCCCTCGCAGCCGAGCACGGCGGCGCGATAGGCCTGCGCCTTGTATCCGTCGGCGTCGGAGAAATCGCCGAAGGGCCCGTCGATCGGTCGCAGCCCGTAGGCGCGAGCGGCCACCACCATGCGGGCGATGGCGTAGTGCCACATGTCGCCCCAATGAACGGCGCGCGCACCGGCGTCGTCCTTGTCGGTCAGCACCGAATAAAGCGGGTTCGGCCCACCGATATTGGTGGTGCGCGCCCGCGTCGAGGCGGCGTAGTCGGCGACGCCGAAATGCAGGCTCTCGTTGCGTTTGCTGGCGGCGGCGATCGCGTCGACATTGGCCATGCCGAGCGCGGTCTCGATGATCAGCTCGAAACCGATGCGCTTCTTGCGCTTGATCGCCGCCTCGCACTGCGTGACCAGCATGTCGACGGCATAGACATCGGCGGCGGTGCCGACCTTCGGGATCATGATGAGGTCGAGCCGCTCGCCGCCCTGCTCGATCACATCGACGACGTCCCGGTACATGTAATGGGTGTCGAGGCCGTTGATGCGCACCGAGACGGTCTTCTTGCCGAAGTCGATCTCGTTCAGCGCCTTGACGATGTTGCGACGCGCCTGCTCCTTGTCGTCCGGCGCGACCGCGTCCTCGAGATCGAGGAACAGCACGTCCACCGGCGATTTCGCCGCCTTCTCGAAGAGCTCCGGGCGGCTGCCGGGGACGGCGAGCTCGCTTCGGTTGAGACGGGCCGGCGCGGGCTCGATGATGGTGAAGCTCATTCGCTTGAATCTCCTGAATGCGGGGCGGTGAACGGGCGGCGCGGCTGCCGAGGGCCGAAGCGGCGCCCTGCGGCACCCCGCGAATAAGCGAGAGCCGCGCCCGCTGTCAACGGCGGGATCGGCCGGGCGGGTTGCGCGGCGGCCGCTTGGCGAGGGGGTGATGATCGCGCACAAGCCGGCTCAGGCGTTCGGTCAGCACATGGGTGTAGATCTGGGTGGTGGCGATGTCGGCATGGCCCAGCATCTCCTGCACGCTCCGCAGATCGGCTCCATGCGCCAGAAGGTGGCTGGCGAAGGCGTGGCGAAGGACATGGGGCGAGACGGCCCGCCGGTCGATCCCGACGCGCGCCGCCAGGGCCTTGAGCTCTTGGGCGAACCGGTGACGCGTCAGATGTCCGCCCCGCGAGGGGAAGAGCCAGGGCGAGGCCTCCCCCTCGCCCAGCACGGCGGGGCGCGCCTCGATCCAGCGCCGCAGCGCCTCGCGGGCAGGCTCTCCTAAGGGCACCAGCCGCTCCTTGCCGCCCTTGCCGCGCACCGCCAGCACCTCGCGGGCGCGCTGCGCGGCGGCCAGGGGCAGAGCGACCAATTCGGACACCCTGAGGCCGGTGGCGTAGATCAGCTCCAGCATCGCCGCCAGGCGCAGACCCGCCACCCCCTCGCTCGCATGGGCGCCGGCGATCAGGCGCTCGACCTCCTCTTCGCCCAGGATCTTCGGCAAGGGCCGGCCCTGGCGCGGGCCGTCGATAAGCTGGGTCGGGTCGTCGGCGCGGATCCCTTCGGCGGCGAGGAAGCGGTGGAACTGGCGCAAGGCCGAGAGCCGCCGCTGCTGCGTGCGCGCCGCCAAGCCCGCCCGGCTCATCCGGCCGAGATAGGCGCGGATGTCTTCCGCCTCCGCACGGTCCGGCGACCGTCCGGTGCGGGCGAGGAAGGACTCGTAGTCGGCAAGGTCGCGCCCATAGGCCTCGATCGTGTTGCGCGCCGCGCCGCGCTCGGCCGCCTGCATCTCCAGGAAGGCGCCGATCCGGGGCGAGCGGATGGACGGTCGCGGGCGGGCGCCGGGCATCCCGGGCTCACGCTCCGTTCGCGATCGCCGCCTCGATCGCCAGCGCTCGCGCCTCCGCCTCCAATCCGATCTGCCGCAGGGCGGAGAGCGCCTCTGAGAGAGCGCCGGGATCGGCGGAGCCTGGGCCCCGGTCGGCGAGGGCGATCAGCGAGAACAGCACGGTCTCGCCGATGCGCCGGGCCGCCGCGGCGTTGCGGAGGGCAAGTCCCAGTCCCGGATCGAAGAACCCGCCGGAAGGCGGGGCCGCCTGCGGCGCGGCTCCTCCATCGGATGCCACGAGCCGGGCGATGATGGCTAGGCGTTGCCCC
>DATIDB010000039.1:0-5606 GCA_035456545.1 Alphaproteobacteria bacterium
CAGCCGGTCATGCAATAGGCCTTGGAGACGCCGTTCATGGTCAGGGTGCGGCCGTAGAGCTTCGGCTCGATCTGCGCGATCGTCGAGAAGACGAAATCGTCATAGGTGACATGCTCGTAGATGTCGTCGCTCAGGATCCAGACCTGCGGGTGCTTCAACAGCACGTCTGCCAGCGCCCTCAGCTCCTTCGTGGTGTAGGCGGCGCCGGTCGGATTGGACGGGCTATTGAGGATCAGCCACTTGGTCCGGGGCGTGATCGCCCGCTCCAGCGCCTCCGGGGTGAGACGGAAGCCGTTCTCCTCCGAGCAGGGCACGAAGACCGGCTCGCCCTCGGCCAGCAAAGTCATGTCCGGGTAGGACACCCAATACGGCGCCGGAATGATCACCTCATCGCCGGCGTCGAGGGTGGCCATCAGCGCGTTATAGATCACCTGCTTTCCGCCGCAGGCGACGTGGATCTGGTCGAGCGCGTAGTCCAGGTCGTTCTCGCGCTTGAACTTCGCCTGGATCGCCTTGCGCAAGGCGGGCGTGCCGTTGACCGGCGTGTAGCGCGTCTCGCCGCCTTCGATGGCGCGCACCGCCGCCTTGCGGATGTTCTCCGGAGTGTCGAAATCCGGCTCGCCCGCGCCCAGGCCGATCACGTCACGCCCCTCGGCCTTGAGCTGCGCGGCCTTGGTGGTGACCGCCACGGTCGGCGAGGGCTTCACACGGGCGAGGCGGTGGGCGAGCAAGGACATCGGATTCCCCCGGAGCATCGGTCTTCGCGCCGTCCTTTTAGCCGAGAGCCGCGCGAGGCCGCAATCGCCTCTCCCAAGGGGCGGACCCGAGAGTCGCTCGCGATCGCCTAAAACTTGCCACAAAAAATCATCTAAAAGCCCCGCTTCGAGTCGCAATCCCGCCGCCCTTTGCGCGCCCGATTCGAGCGTCCGCCAGGGTCGGTTCGCGTGGGGAACAGGGTCCCGGCAACCGGCGGACGAACGAGGGGGACAATCATCCATGAGCATCGGCCAGGAGACCGGTCGCCGCCTCGGCGGGCGGCAAAGGATGGATGCCGCCCAGTTCATGATCGCGGCGGCGCTGACCATCATGGCTCTGGCGCTCGTCCTGGCGGCCGCCGCCGTGCAAGCCGCGCCCCTGACGATGCCGGTTCCCGAAGGTCCGGCCGCGGGCGCGGCGAGCGCGCCGATGCTGCTCCTGCAGGAACCGGATGGCGCACTCACGCCCCTCGCGCCCGAGGAGGGCCGGGTGACGGCCCGCGTCAATCCGGCCACCGCGCGGGTCACCCTGTCCTATCGCTTCCGCGCCGGGCCGGGCGCGCTTCGCTCCGGGGTCTATCTTCTGCCGCTGCCGACGGGCGCCGCGCCGCGAGAGCTCGATCTTTCCATCGGAGAGCGGCACGTCGGGATCGCGCTGTCGGCCGAGGGGCTGGAGGCTGAGCCGGAGCTCCTGGCCCTCCCGCTCGCCGGGATCGGCGCGCATGCCGAGATCAGGGTCGAGATCGCCTATGACCGCGCGGTCGTGATCGGCGACGGACGGTTCGTGCTGGCCCTGCCGGTCCCCAGGGGCGGCGCCGCGGAGCCGCAACTCAACAACATTGCCTGGACCCGCTCCGACGGTGGTCTCGCGCTCGAATTGGATCCTGGCCTGCCGATCTCGGAGCTGCGCAGCCCGAGCCACGGCATCGACATCCAGAAGGGACCGGGCGAGCGGCGGCGGATCGTGCTCTCCGATCCCGAGCCGGCCGCGGGGCGCGACTTCGTCCTGGTCTGGAAACCCGCCGATCCGAGGGCGTCGATCGGGGCTCTGCGCCGCTACGCCGCCGCGCGGCTGCCCGAGGCGCCGCGGGCGGAGGACGCGTTGATTCTCCATCCGCGCCTGATCGGGCGCAGCATCGCTCTGACCCCCGCAACCGCGCAGGTTTCTCCGCTCGCGGGCTCCTCGATCGAGGATACGGGAATCCTGACCGCGATCGCCGCGCAGACCGGCATCGAGGCGCGCCATGCGGGTCCCACGATTTCTCCAGCCCTGGCCGGGATCACCTTGGTGATCTGGGCGCTCGGGGCGCTCTACCTCGCCACCCGCGCCAAGGCGGGCGGAATCGTTTCTTTCAACCTCAGCACAGGACTTCTCAGATGACGACGCTTGCGCGGGCTTCGGCCCGCACCGGGCGGGCGATGAGCGCATGCTCCGGCCTGCCCGGCCTCGCCGCCGGCCTCCTCCTCCTCGCATTCGCCCTGCTTTCCCTCCCCGCCCAAGCCGCAACCGATCCGGTCCGCGCCGGGCTCCTGTTCAAGTCGCCGCAGGATGAACGCCTGATCGTCCCCTCCGCGCTCTCGACCGATGTCGAGATCCGGGCCAATGGGCTCGTCCAGCGCGTGCGCGTGCTGCAGAAATTCCGCAACGACACCGCCGCCTGGCTGGAAGGCGTCTATGTCTTCCCGCTCCCCGAGGGCGCGGCGGTGGACCGTCTGCGGCTCCATGTCGGCTCCCGCACCATCGAGGGCGAGATCCGCGAGCGCGCCGAGGCGAAAGCCGAATACGAGGCGGCGAAGGCCGCGGGCCAGCGCGCGAGCCTCGTCGAGCAGGAGCGGCCGAACATCTTCACCACCTCCCTCGCCAATGTGGGGCCGGGCGACGAGATCGCGGTCGAGATCGAATACCAGGACCGCGTGCTCTATCGCGACGGCCGCTTCTCCTTGCGCTTCCCGATGGTGGTCGCTCCGCGCTATGTCGGCGGCGACCCCAGCGCCGCGCTCACCGTCAGCACCGCACCTACCGCCCCTTCCATGGCCGAGGTGCCCGATGCCGAGCGCATAACCCCGCCGGTGCTGCGGCCGGAAGACGGGCCCGTCAATCCGGTGACGCTGACCGTGCTGCTCGAGCCGGGGCTGCCGATCGGCGATCTCGCCAGCGCCTCGCACGAGATCGCGGTGCAGGAAGATCCCTCCGGCGCGCTGCGCATCGGGCTCCAGCGCGACGTCCCGGCCGATCGCGATTTCCTGCTCGGCTGGTCTCCCAAGCCGGGCGCGGAGCCGCAGGCCGCGCTCTATGCCGAGACCCTGGACGGCGCGCCCTATCTGCTCGGTGTCGTGGTGCCGCCAGCCGCGCCGGCCACCAAGCCTCAGCCGCGCGATGTCGTCTTCATCCTGGACACCTCCGGCTCGATGGACGGTCAGTCGATCATCCAAGCCAAGGCGGCGCTCGCCGCCGCGCTCGAGCGGCTGCGGCCGGAGGACCGGTTCGAGGTCATCCGCTTCAGCGACGACTTCACCTCGATGTTCGGCGGCTTCGTCCAGGCGGACGCGCAGATGCGCGTGGCGGCCCGGCGCAAGCTCGCCGCCTTCACCGCCGAGGGCGGCACCGAGATGGTACCCGCGCTCGAGCACGCGCTCGCCCTGCCGGAAACGGAGGGGCGGCTGTTCCAGATCCTGTTCCTGACCGATGCCGCCGTGGGCAACGAGGCGCAGGTGTTCGACCGCATCGCCGCGCAGCTTGGCCCCCGGCGCCTGTTCACGATCGGCATCGGCTCGGCGCCGAACGATTACTTCATGCGCAAGGCGGCGGAGCTGGGGCGCGGCAGCTTCACCTACATCGCCTCGACCGAGGAGGTCGAGACGCGCTTGGCCGAACTGTTCCAGAAACTGGAGCAGCCGATCCTCACCGACATCGCGCTCGCCTGGCCGCTCGCTGCGAAAGGCGTGGAGATCTTCCCCACGCCGCTGCCGGACCTCTATCGCGGCGAGCCGATCGCTTTCACGGCCAGGCTGCCGAGCGGCGCGCCGCTGATCGGAACGGTCGAGATCGCCGGCACGCTGGCGGGCAAGCCCTGGCGCAACCAACTCACGCTCGACATGGCGCGGCCGACCGTCGGGATCGCGGCGCTCTGGGCGCGTTCGAAGATCGAAGCGGTCTCCGATCAGCTCCGGCGCGGCGCCGACCCGGAATCGGTCCGGGCGAAGATCGTCGAGATCGCGCTGAAGCATCACCTCCTCAGCGAGCACACATCGCTCATCGCCGTCGACCCGATGCCGGCGCGTCCGGCGGAGGCGCGACTGGTCTCCGCCAGCGTGCCGCTGAACCTGCCGGCGGGCTGGCGCTACGAGTCCGTGTTCGGCGATGAGAGCCTGACGCAGACGATCCGCTCCAAGCTGCACGATCAGGAGGCGGCGCTCGCGCTGCCCGCGACCGCGCTCGGCATCGATGGAAAGGTGCTCGCTGGATTGCTGTTGCTGCTCGCGGCCGCGGTGCTGGTCATCGCGTTCCGCGCGCCCGAGCGGAGGGCGGCCGCATGAACCGGCGGCGCACGGCCCTCGTTCTGTCCGGGCTGCTGGGCGCGGTCGCGGCCTGGCAGCTCGGCGGGGCGGGCTACTTGTGGGCGAAGGCCGCGCTGGGCCAGGTGCTCTTGGCGCGCGCCTGGGAACGGACGCTGGCGGGCGAAGCCGAGGCGCGGCCCTGGAGCTGGGCTGACACCTGGCCGGTGGCCCGCCTGGAGGCGCAGGGGCTCGACCTCTACGTGCTGGCCGGCGGCAGCGGACGGACGCTGACCTGGGGCCCCGGGCATCTGGACGGAACGCCGCTGCCCGGCTCGCCGGGCCGCAGCATCATCGCCGCTCATCGCGACAGCCATTTCCGGTTCCTGAAGGATGTGGCGCCGGGGGCGCATCTAAGGCTTCAGACGGCTGAGGGGGCGTGGCGGGACTTCGTCGCGCTGGAGGGGGTTGTGCTCGACACCCGCCACGAAAGGCTCCGGCTCGCCCGAACGGGCGAGCCGGAGCTGCTTCTCGTGACCTGCTATCCGTTCGACGCGCCCTTCGCCGGCAGCCCGCTGCGCTACGTGCTGCGGGCCGTGCCGGCGCCGGCGGAGGTGGCGCAGGCCTCAGGCGGCCCGGGCTGACGCTTCGGCCGGCTCGGCGTTGAGCGTCACCGCAACGGCGTGGATCACCGCGGCGATGCGGATGACGTTCTGCACGCTCTCGCGGCTGGCGCCCTTTGCGGTCACCTGCCGCTCATGGGCGTCGATGCACTGGCCGCAGCCGACGATCGCCGACACGGCAAGGGACCACAGCTCGAAATCGACGGCGTCGACGCCCGGATTGCCCATCACCGTCATGCGCAGCTTCGCCGGCATGGAGGCGTAGTCCTTGGCCGAGACCAGATGCGTGAAGCGGTAGTAGATCGTGGTCATCGCCATGATCGCGGCGGCGGCACGCGCGGCCTTGAGCGCGGTCGGGTCGAGATGCTTGGCGGCCTCCGATTCGACGGCGGCGATCACCTCGGGATTGCGCGCGGCGATCGCCGAGGCGAGCGCGGTGCCCCAGGCCTGCTGCGGGGTGAGGCCGGGCGCGGTCAGCACCGTGCCGAGATTGAGCCGCAGGTCCTTGGCATAGTCCGGCAACCGGGCCTTCAAGGATTCGATGGACATGTTCTATCTCCTCAGGCACGCGGGGTCGGTTGAGCTTACCCCCCTCCCCGCCCTCCCCCTCAAGGGGGGAGGGAGAGAAGGGGCGCGCGCCTTCTGACTTCTGGTTTCTGACTTCTGGCTTCTGAACTACGCCGCCTTCAGAGTCTCTTCGCCCTTGCTCCAGTTGCAGGGGCAGAGCTCGTCG
>DATIDB010000040.1:0-2325 GCA_035456545.1 Alphaproteobacteria bacterium
GGCCAGGGTGACCGGCGCCATGGCGCCGGCCAGCGTGAAAGGCGTCACCACGCAGACCTGGTTGCGGCGCGCCATCTCGATGATGCCCATGGCCATGGGGCCGTCGAGCTTGAAGGGGGAGTTGGTATTGATGACCGTGTAGGCGGAGGGCTCGCCGAGGAACCGCCCCATCGACACTCCTCGCGCCAAGCGCACGATTTCGAGGCTGTCGAGCAGCCGCGCGCGCCCGGTCGAGTAGACGAACGGCACCTTGTCCGACAAGCGCGCCTTGTTGCGCGCGACATGCAGGTGTCGGACGGAAGGGTGAATGTCGAGCGCATCCACCGAACCATCGCCGACGATGTGGAGGCAGTTGAAGAATTGGCACAGCTTTATGAAGTCTGTGTTCTCCGCGAGCGTGCCGGGTCGTCGGCCCCGGTCGAGGTCGGAGCAGTTCGGCGGGCCGCCCACCGGGCCGAAGGCGATCCAACGGCCGCCGATCCGGACGTCATGCGCCGGGTTTCGCGCATGGATGATGAATTCCGAAGGCGGCGTCGCGAGCGCGTGCTCGACAATGTCGCGGCCGAGCCGAACGCGCTCGCCCTCGACCCGCGCGCCGGCGCGGGCGAGGATGTCGCGCGCCTCGGGAAGGAGGATCTCCATGCCGATCTCCTCCAGCACGCGCAGCGACTGGCGGTGGATGGCCTCGATCTGTTCGTCCGAAAGGATGCGCGCCGGCTCCAGCGTGAGCTGGGGCTGCGACCAGGCAAGCTGTTGGATCGGCCGGTTCGCGGCGCCCGGACGGCGGCCCCGCCGCTCGGTGATCATGCTCGGCTCTCCCAATCCGTTGCCGCGATCGCGGGTCCTGGCGCCGCAGATCGCATCTTGACCCAGGAATCCTGGTTCTCAAGGGGCTAAAATGTTATTCTAGCTCAGAAAAACTGAGCCTGGAGCGCGATGCCGCTCTCGCTTCCGCCGCTGAATGCCTTGCGCGCCTTCGAGGCCGCCGCGCGGACCGGAAGCTATGTCGCCGCCGCCGAGGAGCTGCGCGTCTCGCCCGCCGCGGTGAGCCAGCAGGTCCGCAACCTGGAGGAGTTCCTCGGCAAGCAGCTCTTCATGCGGTTCAACAACCGCGTCCAGTTGACGGACGCGGGCCAGGTGGTGTTTGCGGGCGCCTCGGACGCCCTGCAATCGGTCTCGAGCCTGACCGAGCAGGTCATGTCCGGCGGCACCAAGCAGCGCCTCGTGATCAGCGTCATCACCTCCGTGGCCGAGCGCTGGCTTGAGCCGCGCCTCGCCGCCTTCGCGCTCCGCGAGAAGGCGCTGCGCATCGAGCTCAGGGTCGAAGCCGATCCGGTCGATTTCGCGCGTCACAACATCGACCTGCGCATATGCTACGGCACCAGCCACTATCCGGAAATGAACACGATCCGATTGCTGCAGGACGAGGTGCTGCCGCTGTGCAGCCCCGCCTATCTGGAGCGCAACCAGCGCGCCCGCACGCTGGGGATGGAAGGGGTTCCGGACGACGACCTGATCCACACAAGCTGGGGACCGAGCTTCGTCTCGCACCCGACCTGGCATGCCTGGTTCGCCAAATCCGGGATCGACCGCCCGAACGAATCCAAGGGGTATCAGGTCGGCACGTCCGGATTGGCGCTGGATTTCGCGCGCGACGGCATGGGCGTGGTCCTGGGCCAGCGGATGCTGGCGGGCGATGATCTCGCCGCCGGCCGGCTCGTGCCGCTATCGAGCATCGCCATCGAGCTCGGCCATCCCTATTGCCTGGTCCATCCGCGCGGCAAGGCGCGCAAGGCCGGGCTGCAGGCGCTGATCGACCGGCTGACGAGAGAGCCCTCAACGCTCCCGGAAGTCTAGCGCCGCCGCACGCGCTTCCCGCTCGAGCGGATTGTCCCGATAGCCGTAACGCAGAGTGTACCAGCTGTAAGTGACCGCCCACCGCGCGACGCCCATCCGCTCGGCCTGCCGCCAATGGCATTGCTCGTGCCGGAGGAGGGCCGGATCGTCCAGCCGCTCGGGGAGAATGAAGATGCCGAACGGCGGCAGGCAAATGCCGCTATATCCCGTCCGGCGCAGGAAGAGACCGATGAGGTGGCGCGCGGGGCGCGGGTGCACGCGGCTTGCCTTACGCGTTTTCCAATGTGAACGGAGCATCCAACCGATAAGGCCGCGCCGCGGCCGGTTCATCCAATCCGCGCGCATAAAGATGGCCCGAATGCACGGCATGCACGATCGCCCCGGGAGCGAGCGCGTCGCCAATGCGGGTGACCGACTTGACGCCCGCCTGGCCCCACTCCCCAGGCCGCGCGAGGAGATCGCGATACA
>DATIDB010000041.1:0-6719 GCA_035456545.1 Alphaproteobacteria bacterium
CGCCGCAAAAGCCTCCGGCGGCACGAGCGAAGAGGCGCTTTACGCCACCGCCTTGGCCTGGGTTGAGGCGCGGAGGCTCGGCGGCCGCGTGCTCGACTACGGCGCGGGCATCGGAACGCTGGTGAAGCTGCTCTGCGAAACCGGCCGCTTCGATGCGGTGGTCGGCGCGGACCTGATGGCGCGGCCGAGTGATTTACCCAAAGGGGCCGAGTGGCTCTCGCAGGATCTCAATCAGCCGCTCGCGTTCCCCGACGCGAGCTTCGATGCGCTCCTCTCGGTCGAGGTCATCGAGCATCTGGAGAATCCGCGCGCCGTCGCGCGCGACTGGTTCCGGCTGCTGAAGCCCGGCGGCCGTCTCTTCTTCACCACGCCCAACGCCGATTCCTGGCGCTCGCTCGTCACACTCGCGCTCAAGGGCCACCACCAGGAATTCACCGACGAGAACTATCCCGCGCACATCACCGCGCTGGTCGGCGCCGATCTGCACCGCATCCTGGCCGAAGCGGGCTTCGTGGGAGTCGAGATCGGCTACGCCCTGACCTCGCGCCTCTACGGCCGGGTCACCTGGGCCAGCCTGCTGCCGGGCTGGCGGCCAGGCCGCCGCACCGGCAAGCACGCGGTCGTGACTGCGACGAAGCCGGGCTGAACGCGACGCCCCCCTATCCCCGGTTCATCCGGTTCGTGACGAGGTCCTGCACCACCGTCGGGTCCGCCAAGGTCGAGGTGTCGCCGAGGTTGGAGTACTCGTTCTCGGCGATCTTCCGGAGGATGCGGCGCATGATTTTGCCTGAGCGCGTCTTCGGCAGGCCGGGCGCCCATTGGATGAGGTCCGGCGTGGCGATCGGGCCGATCTCTTTCCTAACCCACTGCACCAGCTCCTTGCGCAGGGGCTCGGTCGGCTCTTCGCCGGCCTTCAGCGTGACATAGGCGTAGATGCCCTGCCCCTTGATCTCGTGCGGATAGCCGACCACGGCGGCCTCGGCGACCTTGGGATGGGCGACCAGCGCGCTCTCGACCTCTGCGGTGCCGAGCCGGTGCCCGGCGACGTTGATCACGTCGTCGACGCGGCCCGTGATCCAGTAGTAGCCCTCCTTGTCGCGCCGGCAGCCGTCGCCGGTGAAGTACTTGCCGGGGAAGGTCTTGAAATAGGTGTCGATGAAGCGCTGATGGTCGCCATAGACCGTGCGCATCTGCCCCGGCCAGGAATCGGCGATGCAGAGATTGCCCTCGGTCTCGCCCTCCAGCACGCGGCCCTCGCCATCGACGATGACCGGCTTGACTCCGAAGAAGGGCTTGGTCGCCGAGCCGGGCTTGAGGCCGATGGCGCCGGGCAGCGGCGTGATCAGGATCCCGCCGGTCTCGGTCTGCCACCAGGTGTCGACGATCGGGCAACGCGAATCTCCGACCACGCGGTGATACCAGAGCCACGCCTCGGGATTGATCGGCTCGCCGACCGTGCCCAAGAGGCGCAGGCTCTTGCGGCTGGTGCGCCTGACCGGCGCCTCGCCCTCGCGCATCAGCGCGCGGATCGCGGTCGGGGCGGTGTAGAAGGTATTGACCTTGTGCTTGTCGATGACCTGCCAGAAGCGCGAGGCGTCGGGATAGTTCGGGACGCCCTCGAACATGAGCGAGGTCGCGCCGTTCGCGAGCGGTCCGTAGACGATGTAGCTGTGGCCCGTCACCCAGCCGACATCGGCGGTGCACCAGTAGATGTCCCCGTCGTGATAGTCGAACACGTATTGGTGCGTCATGGAGACGTAGACGAGATAGCCGCCGGTCGTGTGCAAGACGCCCTTGGGTTTTCCGGTCGAGCCTGAGGTGTAGAGGATGAAGAGTGGGTCCTCCGCGTCCATCGGCTCGGGCGGACAGTCGTCGGAGGCCTCGGCCATCAGCTCGTGATACCAGTGGTCGCGGCCCTGGACCCAGCCGATCTCGCCCCCGGTGCGGCGGACCACGATGCAGGTCTTCACGCCGGGGCACTTCTTCAGCGCTTCGTCGGTATTGGCCTTCAAGGGCACCTTGCGCCCGCCGCGCAAGCCCTCGTCGGCGGTGATGATGCAATTGGAATCGCAGTCCTGGATGCGGCCGATCAGCGATTCCGGAGAGAAGCCGCCGAACACGACGGAATGGATGGCGCCGATACGCGCGCAGGCGAGCATCGCCGCCGCGGCCTCGGGGATCATCGGCATATAGATGGTGACGCGGTCGCCCTTCTTGACGCCCTTGCCCTTCAGCACGTTGGCGAGGCGGCAGACGCTCCGATGCAGCTCGGCATAGCTGACATGCCGGTGCTCCTTGGGGTCGTCCCCCTCCCAGAGGATCGCGGTCTGGTCGGCTCGCTGCGACAGGTGCCGGTCGAGGCAGTTGGCGGCGACGTTGAGGACGCCATCGTGGAACCAGCGGATATGGACCTTGCCCGAATAATCGACGTCCTTGACCTTGGTGAATGGCTTGATCCAGTCGATGCGGCGCCCATGCTCGGCCCAGAACCGCTCGGGGCTTGCGATCGATTCGGCATACATGCGCTCGTATTTCGCGGCGTCGATCCAGGCGGCTTCAGCGGTCTCGTCGGGCACGGGGAAATATGAGGTGTTGCTCATCGGGCGCTCCGCATCTCCCTTTCGGGAGACCCGGATTTCAGGGGGCGGGCTCCCGTTCAAGTTTTGTCGTTGCGCAAGAGTATGGACGAGGCCCGCCGCGCAACTCAACCGGGCTCGGCGGCCGGCGCGCCGTTCCGCCGCGGTCGCAAGGGGGCCAGCCGGTCCCAATCCACTCGCCGGGTCAACGCCATCGCGGCCGCCAGCGCCACCGTCAGCCCCAGCGAGCCGGCCAAGAGGGCGTAGCGCTCCGAGCCGAGCACGACGAACACGAAGCCATGCACGCAAGCGAGAGCGCCGCCCACGCCAAGCCCCAACCATCGACCTACGCGCGCGAGATAGAGCGTCACCATCGTCACCTCGATGGCATGGGCGAGGAGATAGCCCCGAGTAAAGCCGAGATGCTCGGCGAAGGCGAGGGTGAGCAGGAACGCGAGCGCGACCGCAGCTCCCGCCAAGAGCCATTCCACTGGGTGGGGCATGGCGTGCAGCAGCACGGCGCCGACGCCGATTGCGGCGAAGGCGAGGGCGATCACCATCAGGCCGTATTTCAGCAAGCGCTCGATCTGCGCATAAAGATCGACGGGATCGATGATGCGCACCGTGATGAGACTGTCCGACGCGCTCGCCGAATTATGGCCGATCCTCCAAGCGCCGGGATAGGAGCGCGCCAGCTTGGAGACGACCCAGCGCGCTTCGAACCCCGTCTCGCTCACGACACGCTCGTCCGGAAGGAAAGCGCCGGCGAATTCCGGATGCGGCCAGTTGCCGGCGATGCGGATCGTGCTCTGGTCGCCGACGGGCGCGAGGCTCAGCTCTCCCGCGCCGGCCAGGTCCAGGGTCAGCGCAAAGGGCACCCCGCTTTCCAGGCGATCGCGCGCAAGCGCAATGCCGGAATGCTCGATCCCACCTTCGATGAAGCCCGAATCTCCGACGGGCGAGAGGGTCAGGCGACTGCCGTCGAAGGTCAGCTCGGCGGCTCGAATGCCGCTGTTGTCGTTGATTCCCACCGCCAGGCGGGCGTTGCTGAAATCCACGTCCCCGACGCCGATTCCGAGGGCCGACCAGTCCGGCGCCTCGAAGCTGCCGGCCAGAGTGATCCTCGCCCCATAAATCAGCGCCTCGAACAGGCCGCGGCTTCGCCGCTGGACATCGAGCTCCACCGCGGCGTCCAGGCGGACGGGCAACAGGGCGACATAGCCCGTCCGCACGCCCTCCGACACCAGCGGAATCTGGAGGACCGGGCCGGCGACCGTCTGAAGCCCGCCCCAGCCCTCGGCCGCTGTGGTTTCGACGCTCTGCTTCAGCGCGATCCGCTCGGAAATGAGCGCGCGCAGCAGAAAGAGCGGCATCGCGACCACGGCGGCGACGATGAGGACGGAGAAGAGGATGCGCAGCCAGTCGGGCGCCGGCGCAAATCGGGACATGGAAGCAGACCACCGGAAAGCGAAAGGTCGGCCTCGATACACCCCGATTGAGAATAACAGTTGACCCTAATAAGGAGAAAATTAGGCGCGAGATGGCTCAATCCAGGACGACCCAGCCGTCCTCCAGCCGAATCGGCGCGGAGGTGAGCCGCGCGCCCGCGCATGGCCCGGCCACGCAAACCCCGTCCTCGATCCGGAACAAGGCGCCGTGGGTGGCGCAGAGGAAATGCTCGCCGTCGGGCGCGATGAATTTGTCGGGCGCCCAGTCGAGCGGCGTTCCTTGATGGGGGCAGGAATTGAGATAGGCGCGCGCGCCTCCGCTCTCGCGGTGGACGAAGACCTCGTACTCGAAGCCCTCGACCCGGTAGGCCTTCGCCTCGCCCTCGGGGATATCCTCCAGGCGGCAAAGCCGCCGGCCGGAGGTCACTTGAGGCCGCCCATGCGCTGGATGAGCTTGGCGGAGGCCGCGTCCACCGGCATCACCGAAAGACGCGATTGGCGGACCAGGAGCAGATCCTTCAGCTTCGGCTCGGCCTTGATTGCCGCGAGCGTCACCGGCTGCGGCAGCGGCCCCACCGTCCTCACATCGACCATGCCGAAGCGGCCGCTCTTATCCTTGGGATCGGGGTAGAACTCGCGCGCGACCTCGACGAGGCCGACGATCCGGCGCTCCTCGCCCGAGTGGTAGAAGAAGGCGCGATCACCCCTCTTCATCGCCTTGAGGAAGTTCGTGGCCTGCGGGTTGCGCACGCCGTCCCAGTTGGTCGAGCCCGCCTTCACCTGATCCTCCCAGGACCAGGAGCCGGGCTCGCTCTTCATCAGCCATTGCGCCATGGCTCATGCCTCCGGAAAGACTTTGCGGAAGGGCCGCACGCTCACGCTCTGGAACAGCCCCGCCTTGGCGTAGGGATCCTCCGCGAGGAAGCGATCGACCCCCGCGCGAGCGGGAAAATCGACCACGAGCATGCTCCCGATCGGCGTTGTCCCGTCCTCGGCGAGGAGCGGCCCGGCCAAGACCACATGGCCGATCCGCGCGCGGATGAAGTCGAGATGGGCCGGCCGGGTCTCCGCGCGCAGCGCGCCGGCATTCGGCTTGTCGAGGCAGGTGACGACGAACAGCATGAAGTGACGCCTTATGTGAGGTACGAGTGCGCGGCGAGGCTAGCGCAGTCGCTTCTCGCCGGCCAGAGCCGCCGCGGGGTCAAGCGGCCAGCGCGGCCGAGGCGCGAAGTCGAAGCCATCGCGAAGCCCGAGCCGCAGGCGCTCGATCCCGGCCCAGGCGATCATCGCCGCGTTGTCGGTGCACAGGCGCGGCGGCGGCGCGACGAGAGGCAGGCCCGCTTCGGCCGCGACTGCGCCGAGCGCCCGCCGCAGCGCGCCATTGGCGGCGACGCCGCCCGCCACCACAAGCGCCGTCAAGGGCACGCTCCCCTCCCGGCATCTCCGCAGCGCCCGCAGGGTGCGGTCCGCGAGGCTCTCCGCGACGCGCGCCTGGAAGGCGGCGGCGATGTCGGCCCGGCTTTGATCGTCGAGCTTCGGGAGCATCTCCACCAGATGCCGGACCGCCGTCTTCAAGCCCGAAAACGAGAAATCGAGGCCGGGGCGTCCCTGCATCGGCCGGGGCAGCTCGAACCGGCGGCCATCGCCGCGCGCGGCCCAGGCCTCGATGGCCGGGCCCCCCGGATAGCCGAGATCGAGCAGCTTGGCGGTCTTGTTGAAGGCCTCCCCGGCCGCGTCGTCCAGGGTTGTCCCGAGCCTGTGGTAGCGGCCCACGCCCTCGACGACGAGGAGCTGGCAGTGGCCGCCGGAGACCAGCAGCAGCAGATAGGGGAAGGCGACATCGTCGGTCAGTCGCGCGGTCAGCGCATGGCCTTCCAGGTGATTGATCGCAAGGAAAGGCAGGCGATGAACGGCGGCGATCGCCTTGGCGGTCATCACCCCGACGATCACTCCCCCGATCAGCCCGGGACCGCCGGTCGCGGCGATGCCGGCGAGATCGGAGAAGCCGATTCCCGCCTCCGCCATCGTCTCGGCGATGAGGCGATCGAGATGGTCGAGATGGCTGCGCGCGGCGATCTCCGGCACGACGCCGCCGAAGGGGCGGTGCTCGGCGATTTGCGAGAGCACCCGCTCGACGATGATCCGGCGATCGTCGCCGACCAGCGCCGTCGCGGTCTCATCGCAGCTCGTTTCGATGCCGAGGACGATCATCTGAAGCCTTCCCATAGTCTCTTTTCATCGGGCGCGCCATCGCCTACAGCTTCGCCCCGCCATGTCCCGCCCCCTCCTTCGCATCGGCACGCGCGCCAGCCCCTTGGCCCTGAAACAGGCCGAGCTGGTGCGCGCGGCGCTTTCCGCGGCGCATCCCGATCTGGCCGAGACGGGCGCCGTCGATCTCGTCCCGATCCGCACCACCGGCGACCGCATCCAGGACCGCACGCTCGCCGAGGCGGGGGGCAAGGGCCTCTTCACCAAGGAGATCGAGGAGGCGCTGCTCGCCGGTGCGGTGGATTTCGCCGTCCATTCCGCCAAGGACATGCAGACCTGGCTGCCCCGCGGCCTTGCGATCGGCGCCGTGCTCCCGCGCGAGGATCCGCGCGATGCGCTTTTCTCCCGATCGGGCGCGAGGAACCTCGCCGCTCTTCCGCCGGGCGCCGTGCTCGGCACCGCCTCGCTGCGCCGGCAGGCCCAGGCG
>DATIDB010000042.1:0-3715 GCA_035456545.1 Alphaproteobacteria bacterium
GGCGCGACACCGGCCGCGGTTGGTTAACCCCTTCTGAACGACGCGCATGCCACCCTCCCTTCCCGGAGGAGGGCTGCATGCAGGTGACTTCGGCCGAGGAGTTCCTGGCCGCCCGCAGGCGCGGGTCGGGTCCGCTGGTCCGCACCACCGTGGCGCTGCTGCTGATCGCGATCTGGGTCGGCCTCGTCGCCCCCGTGCTGCCGCTGATCGGCCGCGGCGGGGATGCCGCTTCGCTGGCCATAGCCGGACGCCTCATCGCCGAAGATCGCCCGGAGACCCTGTTCGCCAGGTCCCCCGACCGGCTCTCGGTCGAGGATCCGGCCTGGGAGGCGGAGGCCCGAGAGATGGGCTATTCCTGGCGGCTCTATCCCTATCTCTACCCGCCGCTCATCGCCTTCGCAGCGACCCCGGCCTCCTTGGCCGAGCTGCCCCTGATCCGCGCTTCGATGCTGGCGCTGACCCTCTGCGCCGCGGCGCTGACGGTCCTGATCGCCGCCCGGTGCTGGTCCCCTGAGCTTCTCATCCCGGGCTGGATGATCGGAGCGATTGCGGGAGCGGCGCTGTCCTGGCCCTTCATGAGCCAGCTCATCGCGCTCAATTTGCAGCCGCTGGTGATGCTGGCGATCCTCGCCGCCATCGCCGCGGCGCAGGCCGGGCGCGCGGCGCTCGCGGGAACGGCGCTGGCTCTGGCGACGGCGGTGAAGGTCACCCCCGCCGCGCTGGTCCTCTATTGGCTTGCCACGCGCCGGTATGCGGAGGCGGCCTGGTTCCTCATCGCGAGCGCCGGCTTGCTGGCGCTTGGCCTGATCCTGGCCGGGATGCCGCTCCACCTCGACTGGATCGCCGGCATGCGGGAGCTCGGCCAGTCCATCGTGCCGGCCGCGCCGAACCGCAGCCTCGCCGCCCTGCTCTATGGGGCGGCGTACGGGCTGGAGCCCTCGGGGGAGGGCCTGCCGCTTCGCCCGCTGCCGGCCTGGATCGCGGCGATATGCGCATGTGTGGGGATCGTGGGCTCGGCGTTGTGCCTCTGGGGCGCGCGGCGCAGCCGCCATCGGCCCGCCGCCGACGCCGCCGGACAGATCGCGCTGATCGTGGTGACGATCCTGGCGACCCCGCTCGCCTGGAGCCACTATTTCCTCATCCTGGTCCCGGCGGCGATGGTCTGGACCGGGCTGGTCGGCCTCACGAGTCGCAGCGTCGCGGTCGTGGCGCTTCTCGCGTTCCTCATCTCGGAGCCGGTGGCGCGGGCCGCCGCCGCGGCGGCGGAGCCCGCCATTCCGGCGGCCTTCGAGCCGGTCGCGGGGCTGGTCCTCCTGGCGCTGCTGCTGCGGGCGCGCAGACGCTATTTCCGCGGCGCCTAGCGCGATAAGATCGCGCCCGCATGCCCCATGCCGATTTCGTGCATTTGCGCGCCCACTCCGCCTATTCGCTCTCGGAGGGCGCGCTCAAGATCAAGGAGCTGGTGAAGCTCTGCGCCGCCGACCGCATGCCCGCGGTGGCGGTGACCGACACCGGCAACCTCTTCGGCGCGCTCGAATTCTCCATCGCCTGCCAGGAGGCGGGCATTCAGCCGATCGTCGGCTGCCTGCTCGGCATTCGCCGCGAGGACGGCGGGCATCGCATGGGCGCGCGGCCGGCGCCGGACCCGATCCTCTTGCTGGTGCAAAGCGGCGAGGGCTGGCGCAACCTCCTGGCGCTGATCAGCCGCGCCTATCTCGAAGGCGAGCCCGGCGAGGCGCCCCAACTCGAATTGTCGGCCTTCGAGGGGCATTCGGAAGGGCTCATCGCGCTGACCGGCGGGCCCGCAGGCTCGGTCGGGCGGTTGCTCGCGGAGGGGCAGGACGACCCGGCGGAGACGACGCTGAAGCGCCTCGCCGGCATCTTCCCGGGTCGGCTCTATGTCGAGTTGATGCGCCATGGCCTCGACATCGAGAACCGCATCGAGAGCCGGCTCGTCGATCTCGCCTATGCGCTGGACCTTCCGATGGTCGCGACCAACGACGTGTTCTTCGCGAACGAGGGAATGTTCGAGGCGCATGACGCCCTGCTCTGCATCGCCGAGGGCGCCTATGTCGGCCAGCCGAACCGCCGCCGCCTGACTCCCGAGCACCGCTTCAAGACCGCCGCGGAGATGCGCGCGCTCTTCGCCGACCTGCCCGAGGCGGCGGACAACACGCTCGCAATCGCCCGCCGCTGCGCCTTCATGCCGGAGATCGTCAAGCCGATCCTCCCGGCCTTCCCGGACGCGGCCGGCAACGAGGCCGACGAGCTCCGTCGCCAGGCGGCCGAGGGGCTGAAGGTCCGCCTGGCCGCCCATGTCTTCACGGCCGAGATGGACGACGCCGGGCGCGCCGCCGCCGCCAGGCCCTATCGCGAGCGGCTGGACTACGAGCTCGGCGTGATCATCCAGATGGGCTTCGCCGGCTATTTCCTGATCGTCGCCGAATTCATCAAATGGGCGAAGGCCAAAGGAATCCCGGTCGGGCCCGGCCGCGGCTCGGGCGCGGGCTCGGTCGTGGCCTGGTCTTTGACCATCACGGATCTCGACCCCCTGCGCTGGGGGCTGCTGTTCGAGCGGTTCCTCAATCCCGAGCGCGTGTCGATGCCGGATTTCGACATCGATTTCTGCCAGGAGCGCCGGGACGAGGTGATCCGCCACGTGCAGGAGAAATACGGGCGCGACCGCGTGGCGCAGATCATCACCTTCGGGAAGCTGCAGGCGCGCGCGGTGCTGCGCGACGTCGGGCGCGTGCTGCAGCTCCCCTTCGGCCAGGTCGACCGCCTTTGCAAGCTGGTGCCGAACAACCCGGCCAATCCGGTCACGCTCCAGCAGGCGATCGACAACGAGCCGGTGCTCCAGAACGCGCGCGACACCGACGAGGATGTGCGCCGGCTGATGGACATCGCCCTCAAGCTGGAGGGGCTTTACCGCCACGCCTCCACCCATGCCGCCGGCGTGGTGATCGGCGACCGTTCTCTGGACGAATTGGTGCCGCTCTATCGCGACCCGCGCTCGGACATGCCGGTCACCCAGTTCAACATGAAGTGGGTCGAGCAGGCGGGCCTGGTGAAGTTCGACTTCCTCGGGCTCAAGACCTTGACGGTGCTCGCCAAGGCCGTCGAGCTGATCGCCGAAAGAGGGACGCGGATCGATCTTGCCGCCTTGCCGCTGGACGATCCCAAGACCTTCGCCATGATCGGGCGCGGCGAGACGACCGGCATCTTCCAGTTGGAAAGCTCGGGCATGCGCGATGTGGTGCGCAAGCTGAAGCCCGACCGCTTCGAGGACATCATCGCGCTGGTCGCGCTCTACCGGCCGGGCCCGATGGACAACATCCCGCGCTACATCGCCTGCAAGCACGGGGCGGAGAAGCCGGATTATCTCTATCCGACGCTGGAGCCGATCCTGAAGGAGACCTACGGCATTCCGATCTATCAGGAGCAGGTGCTCCAGATCGCGCAAGGCCTGGCGGGCTTCAGCCTCGGCCGCGCCGACCTCCTGCGCCGTGCCATGGGCAAGAAGATCAAGTCCGAGATGGAGGCGCAGCGCAAGGCCTTCGTCGAGGGCGCGATGGCCAACGGCGTCCCGATGGCCAAGGCCGAGCAGATCTTCGAGCAGGTCGACAAGTTCGCCGGCTACGGCTTCAACAAGAGCCATGCGGCGGCCTACGCGCTGGTCGCCTACCAGACCGCCTGGATGAAGGCGAACTACCCG
>DATIDB010000043.1:0-2822 GCA_035456545.1 Alphaproteobacteria bacterium
CTTGCGGCGCACGGCGCGCGCCGGTTAGAGCGGTATTCCGCAAGATTGAACCATCTGCGCCGGAGCCCCCGGCCCCTTCGGGGTTGCGCCCCGGCAGGCGACGGCGGCGTTGCGCCGATCGCCGGATGCGCCGCGCCATCGCGCTTCGCGGCGCGCCTGGCCGATCGCCGGGCCGGATGGGCAACGCAGGTGATTCAATCTTTCGGAACACCGCTCTACGGCTGCTGCGGCTTCTTCAGCTTTTCGAGGATGCCCTTCACGAAAGCGTCCGCACCGGGTTCCGCTTTCGGAGCCGGCGCGGGCGCCGGCGGCTGCGGCGGCTGGGCAGGCGGCGCGGGAGCGGGCTGCGGCTCCGGGGCCGGCTGTTCGGCCGCCGGCTCGGGCTGGGGAGCGGGCGCCGGCTGGGGAGCCGAAGGCTCGGAAGCGGGAGCCGGAGCGGGTTCGATCTGAGGCTCCGGCTCGGGCGCGGGCGTCAGCGCCGCCGCAAGCGCGCTCGCATCCATCTCGAGCTGCGGGTCGTCGAGAGGTCCGGCGATGGCGATCTCCAGCGCGGGCAGCTCCGGCCGCTCGACCGAGCGCGCCTCGAACGCCCCTTCCGTCTGCCATTTCAGAAGATCGAGCGAGAGCGCGCCATGCAGGGTGGCCGCCGGCGCCATCGCCGCCAGATCCGCGGTGCGAATGACACCGCGCTCCACCGCGATCGCCGCCTCCAGCGCGTCGAACGCCGTCTCGTCCGCGAGCGCGCCGGTGATGGCGCTGGCGTCGGGCGCGGGGTCTCCGGGCTCCGGGGCCGGCAGCTTGGACAGTTTCGTGAGGTCGACGCCGCGAAGGGACCCGTCTTCGATCCGAAGCCGCCCGCCGCCGGCCAGGCCCTGCACCAGCTCCACCGCGCTGGCCCCGCGGGAGGTCAGGTCGAGGCCGAGCTCCAGCCGGCCCCGGGTCAGCGAGAGCCCCGCCCAGTCCGGCGTCTGGCCGATCTCCGCGCCCTTGACCGAAAGCGTGAGGGCGACCGTGTCGCGGCCCGCCGGTACGATCGCGCCGGTCGCCGACCAGGTTCCCTTCGCAATCTCGCCTTCGAACTTGCGCAAGGCGAGCCGCCCCTCTTCCAGCACGAGTTCGACCTTCGGAGCGTCGATCCGGACCCGCCCCGCGACGGCGCGCTCGGCGGAGATGGTCGCCTCCGCATCCAGCCGCGTCAGGGCGCTCCAACCGACCGCCCGCGTGGACCAGCCCGCGCCGATGGTCTGGTCCTTGGCGCGGGCGCGGAACGGAGCGAGGAGCGCGGGCAAAGGCAGCTCGCCCAAGGACAGGGCGAGCTTCACCCTCGGACGCGGGTCCTTGAACTCGATCTCGCCCTGGCCGGAGGCGGAGAGCGGGCCGAATTGCGAGCGGTCGAGGGCGAGGGCAAGCCGCTCGTCGCTGCCGGCCAGCGTGCCCTGGAGCTTCAGCTCGCCCGGCAGCGGAATGGCCTCGATCCCGAAGAGGCTCGCCAGGCGAGGCAGGTCGGGATGCGCGGCGGTGACCTCGAGCTGGTAGGACCGGCGCTCCTCGAAACCGACGCGTCCGCGCAGGCTCGCGCGAATCTCGGCCGCCTGCGCCTCGCCGTCGACGGCGAGGTCGCGCACAGGACCCGAGGCGGTCAGGCGCGCGGAGACCGGGCCGGAGGGTGCACGGGTGGGATCGATCCCGAGCGCCAGCAGCACCGGGCGCCCGTTCTCGGCGGAAAGCTCCAGCCGCCCTTCGAGGGAGGCGTCCTTGCCCGGTCCCGCGCGCGCGCCCGCGAGCTGCGCGGTCAGCCCCGCTTCCGCCGCCGTGAGCGTCAGATCGACGGACAGGTTGGTTCCGTCGCGGCCGAGCTCGCCCTCGATCGAGACCGGACCGAAGCCCGCAAGACGCGCCGGCTCGATCTGCAGCAGCCCCGCAAGCTTCGCCGGCTCGCGCAGCTCGGCCTTCACCTTGCCGGAGCCGAGAAGGCTGGGCCGAAACGCGGCGACGGCGCCCACGACCTTTGCCTCCGCCTGCAACTCCGCGGCGACCACGGCAAGATCGACCTTGACCGCTCCCGGCTTGCCGACCGCGGTGCCGGAGATGCTCATGGAGCCGATGCGCTGCTTGGCCTCCGGCAGTCCCGCGAGCTGGATCAGCTCCGCGCCGTTGCGCGCGCTGAGATCGAAATCGAGATTGATGTCGGGCTCTTTCGACGCGATCGCGCCGACGCGCCCCGCCAACCTCGCATTGCCGCCCGATGGCGTCTGCGCGGCGAGCTGCTTCAGGTCGAGATTGCCATTCTGCAACGTGCCTTCGGCGCGCAAGGATTGCAGACGCTGCCCCCCATAGGTCAAGGAGCCGAGGGCGAGATTGAAATTCGCATCGAGCCGGCCGAACAGGCTCTCGGTCTTCGCGGGCTCCTCGGGCTGCCCCGGGGCGCCATCGCGCGGCAGATAGGCGTCGAGATTGACCTCGTCGATCGACAGCCCGATGCCGAGGCCAGGCCGGGCCCGGAGCACCGCGGCGATGCCGCCGGTGATGTGCGAGCCGTCGAGCTGCGCGTCGATCTCGCTGACCTGGAGATTGGAGCCGGCGCCGGAGAGCCGCGCCTTGAGGCTCAGCTTGCGCAGGCGGTCGGCCGGCACGCCCGCGGGTTCCGCGCCGAGCCATTGCAGGACGCCCCGCAGATTGTCCGAAGCCGCGGTCAGCCGCCCGCTCCAGCGCCAGGACCGTTCGCCCGCGGGCTCCAGGGCGGCAACGACGGTGACCTCGGAGCCGCCCGGCAGCAGCGCCCGCGCCTCGTCGAGCGCGATCCTGCCCTGATCGAGCCGGGC
>DATIDB010000044.1:0-2308 GCA_035456545.1 Alphaproteobacteria bacterium
GGCTTGCTGCTTTCCCCATGTCCGCGCAGGTCGATCAGCACCACCTGGCGTCCACGCGCCAGGCATCCCTCCACATATCCGAATTCATGCCAGAACCCGCTGCTCTCTCCGAAATGGTGCAGCATGACCAGCGGCGTCCCCGTGCCGAGGACGTCATAGGCGATCCGCACCGTCCCTCGTGCTGCGGCGAACCTCATGGTTCGATCCTCCCGACTGAACTGCTTCCCGCGCGAGGAAGCATCGGATTTCGCTCGGTTGGCCTCAGTGAGCGGCTTCACAAGGGAGGTCCGGTTCCGTGACCGGCTTCACAAGGAAAACGGCCGTTTGTGATGGGCTTCACAGGCTCGAAGGCTGTGCTCCGCGCGCACCGGCGCCTGCCCTCGCGATCCGGTGGCGAAACCGGCTGTCACCGGGGTCGTGACGGACGACCGGGCCTCCGGCCCCGGATCCGCATCGAATGATCTCGGCCCGTCTTCCAAAAGTGGGCGACGTCATCCTTCGATCCTCCCGCGTTGAAGCTGCTTCCCGTGCGCAGAAGCATCGGATTCCCGCGGGTTTGGAGCAGTGACGGCCTTCACAGGGACGGGGCGAATCCGTGACCGCCTTCACAGGAAAGACCCGCGGTTGTGACTGGCTTCACAGGGACCGGGGCGCGAGGGCCGCCTCGCGCGGCCTTCCCCGTTGCCAGCCCTGGCCGCTTGGCCCGATCATGCGGACATGCGCGCCGCCCTTCGCGGCGCAGGCCCAGCGCTTCGCACCAAGGACACCGTCGAAGATGGCCTCCCCAGACCCCCTGCTTCAGCCCTATCGCCTGAAGCACCTGACCTTGAAGAACCGGATCATGTCGACCGCGCATGAGCCGGCCTATTCCGAGGACGGCATGCCGAAGGACCGCTACCGGCTCTATCACCTGGAGAAGGCGAAGGGCGGGATCGCCATGACCATGACGGCGGGGTCGGCCGTCGTCGCGGAGGACTCGCCCGCCGCCTTCGGCAATCTCCACGCCTATAAGGACGAGATCGTGCCCTGGCTGAAGCGGCTGGCGGAGGATTGCCATGCCGAGGGCTGCGCGGTGATGATCCAGCTCACCCACCTCGGCAGGCGCACGAATTGGAACAAGGCGGACTGGCTGCCCGTGCTGGCGCCCTCGCCGGTGCGTGAGCCCGCGCACCGGGCTTTCCCGAAGGAAGCTGAGGACTGGGACCTCGACCGCATCGTTCGGGGCTATGCCGCCGCGACCGCCCGCATGCAGGCGGCGGGCCTCGACGGCGTGGAGCTGGAGGCCTATGGGCATCTTCTCGACCATTTCTGGTCGCCCGCGACCAACCGGCGGACGGACGAGTATGGCGGCGATCTCGATAACCGGCTGCGCTTCACCTTCCGGGTGCTCCGGGCGATCCGCGACGCGGTCGGGCCGGACTTCATCCTGGGCTTGCGCCTCGTCGCCGATGAGGATTGGGAGAAGGGACTGAGCCGCGCCGAAGGCATCGAGATCGCCCAACGGCTGGTCGCATCCGGCTTGGTCGACTTTCTCAACATCATTCGCGGCCATATCGAGACCGACGCGGCTTTGCAGAAGGTGATCCCCATCACCGGAATGCGCTCGGCCCCGCATCTGGACTTCGCAGGAGAGGTCCGCGATGCGACCAAGTTCCCGGTCTTTCACGCCGCCCGCATCGCCGACGTCGCGACCGCGCGGCATGCCATCGCCTCGGGCAAGCTCGACATGGTCGGCATGACGCGCGCCCATATCGCCGATCCGCATATCGCCCGCAAGGTGGCGGCGGGCCTGGAGCACGAGATCCGCCCTTGCGTCGGAGCGACCTATTGCCTCGACCGCATCTATGAGGGATACGAAGCCTTGTGCATCCACAATCCGGCGACGGGACGGGAGGCGACCATGCCTCACGTCATCGCGCCGACTGCCGGGCCGAAGCGCAAGATCGTGGTGATCGGCGCCGGTCCCGCCGGCCTTGAGGCGGCGCGCGTCTCGGCCGAGCGCGGGCACGCCGTGGTGCTCTTCGAGGCGGCCTCGGAACCCGGCGGCCAAATCCGCCTCTTGGCGCGCAGTCGCCGGCGCCGGGAGCTGATCGGCATCGCCGACTGGCGCTCCGAGCGGCTGCAGCGGCTCGGGGTGGAGATGCGCTTCAACACCCTGGCGGAGGCGCAGGACGTGCTCGCCCTCGATCCGGACATCGCAATCGTGGCGAGCGGCGGGCTGCCGCAGTCCCCGCCGCTCGAGGAAGGCGAGGGGCTGGTGGTGAGCTCCTGGGACATCCTCTCGGGCGACGCCAAGATCGCCGAAGAG
>DATIDB010000045.1:0-6424 GCA_035456545.1 Alphaproteobacteria bacterium
CAGCAGCAGCGCCGCGAGTCCCGCTGCGAGGAGCGGGCGAAGCCGTCGGGATGCGGGAAGAGGCTGCGCGATGTCGGTCGGCGCCGCGAAGGCGCGCGCGATCAAGGCAGAATGACGCCGGTAGCTTTCCAGCCGCCGCGCATCCTCGGCATGCTCGGCGAGGTGACGCCGCACCGCCGCGCAGCGCTCGGCATGCAGCTCGCCGTCGAGCCAGGCTTGCAGTTCGGCCTCGGTGACCGGTCGCTCGTCCATTCAGCGAATCCTTTGCAAGACGTCTTTCGGCTCTTCCTCGAGCGCGAGGCGCAGCCGCTCGCGCGCACGCGCCAGCCGCGACATCACGGTGCCGAGCGGTATGTTCAGGGCCTCCGCCATCTCCGCATAGCGCAGCCCTTCCAGCGCGCTCAGCAGGAGGATCTGGCGATGCTCCTCGCTGAGATGGGCCATGGCGCGGAGGAGATCGCGCACCCCGTCCCGGTCGGCGGGCGGCTGGCTCAGCGCGAGGGAATCGGCGAAGCGATCCACCGGCTCCTCCCAGCCGTGCCGCGCCCGCTTGCGATGCGCGCTGACGTGGAGATTGTGCAGGATGGCCAGAAGCCACGGGTATAGCCGCCCGGCTTCGCGCAGGCTGTCGCGGGCGGCCAGCGCGTGCTCCAGGCAGTCCTGCACGAGGTCCTGGGCATCGGCGGTCGACCCGGTCAGCGCGGCCGCGTAGCGGCGCAATCGAGGAGTCATCGCCGCGATGTCCCGGTCCGAAACGACGGCCATCTGCCGCTCCTGCTCCTCGGCGCCGGCCGGAGCGGCTGGCGCGACCGGCCCGGGAACGGGCGGCCGCGCCAAGCTCATAAGCGGCCTATCCGCCGATCCCCAGGATCTTCTGGGCCTGGCCCAGGGCCTCTTCCGACTGCTTGTGGTTGCCGGCCTTGTGCAGCTCTTCGCCTTCGGCCCGCAGCCGCTTGACCTCGGCGAGGTCAGCTTCGCTCAATTGCGGGCTCTTGGCCAAGGCCTCGTCGATCGCCGCCATCTGCTTGGGGCACTGGCTGGCGAAGGCGGGTCCAACCAATGCAAGGCTGAGGGCCGCGGCCATGGCAATGCGCTTGATCATCCAAAGTCTCCCAATGTCGCCCATGCGGGATTGCATGCCGATGATCGGTTGACGCTGGCCCCGCGGCGTTTATTCCCTGGCGCAAAGGAATGAGGGAGGCTGGCCCTATCGGCGCGCCGCGACCGGATTTTAGACTCCGGCGAGCTTGAAGCAGGAGCGATGCGCCCATGACCCGGATGACCCCCAGCGAAGCCTTTGTCGAGACCCTCGCCGCCAACGGGGTCAAGCACGTGTTCGGCATCGTCGGATCGGCCTATATGGACGCGCTCGACCTGTTCGAGCCGGCGGGCATCCGCTTCATCTCGGTCGCGCATGAACAGGGCGCCGGGCACATGGCGGACGGCTATTCGCGCGTGCTCAACAGGCCCGGCGTCTGCATCGCGCAGAACGGGCCCGGCATCACCAATTTCGTCACCGCCATCGCGGCCGCCTATTGGGCGCATTCGCCGGTGGTGATGATCACGCCGGAGACGGGATCGGGCACCATGGGCCTCGGCGGCTTCCAGGAGACCGAGCAACTGCCGATCTTCTCGAAGATCACGAAGTACCAGGCCCATGTCAGCCGGCCCGACCGCATCGCCGAGCTGACCAACCGCGCCTTCCACATGGCCATGCTGGAGCGCGGGCCCACGCAGGTGAACATCCCGCGCGATTTCTTCTACGGCGAGATCGACGTCGCCATCCCGCAGCCCATCCGAATCTCGCGCGGCCCCGGTTCGAGCGAGAGCCTGGACGAAGCGGCGCGGCTGCTTGCATCGGCGACGTTCCCGGTCATGGTCGTGGGCGGCGGCGTCGTTATGTCGGGCGGCGTGGCCGAGGCGCGGGCGCTGGCCGAGCATCTGCGCTGCCCGGTCGTCACCAGCTATCTCCACAACGACGCCTTCCCGAAGGACCACGAGCTGATGTGCGGGTCTTTGGGCTATATGGGCTCGAAGGCGGCGATGCGCGTGCTCGCGCAGGCCGATGTCGTGCTCGCGCTCGGAACCCGGCTCGGGCCGTTCGGGACGCTGCCGCAATACGGGATCGACTACTGGCCGGCCTCGGCGAAGATCATCCAGGTCGATGCGGACGCCCGGATGCTCGGGCTCGTGAAGCCGGTCTCGGTCGCCGTCAACGGCGATGCGCGCGAGGCGGCGGCGGAGATCGCGAGGCGCCTCGCCTCCGGCAACATCAAACTCGCCGCGCATGGCACGCGCGAGCGGCGGCTGGAGGAGGTGCGCAACCAAAAGCGCGCATGGGAGGAGGAGCTGACGCAGCTCTCCTCGAAGGACGGCTCGCCGATCGCCCCCCGCCGCGCGCTCCGCGAGCTGGAGAAGGCGATGCCGAAGAACGCCATGGTCACCACCGATATCGGCAATGTGTGCTCGGTCTCGAACAGCTATCTCCGGTTCTCCGAAGCGCCGAGCTTCTTCGCCGCGATGAGCTTCGGGAATTGCGGCTATGCCTTCCCGACGGCGATCGGGGCGAAAGTGGCGCGGCCCGACCGACCGGCAATCGCCTATGTCGGCGACGGCGCCTGGGGGATGAGCCTGGCGGAGGTCCTGACCTGCGTGCGCGAGGAGATCCCGGTCACCGCCGTGGTCTTCAACAACGGTCAATGGGGCGCGGAGAAGAAGAACCAGATCGACTACTACGCCGACCGCTATATCGGCACGAACCTCACTAACCCGAGCTTCGCCGGAATCGCGAGGGCGATGGGCGCGGAAGGGATAACCGTCTCCCATCCGGGCGAGGTGGGTGACGCGCTCCGCACGGCGACCGGCTCGAACCGCTGCACTGTGCTGGAGGTGATGCTGACGCAGGAGCTGGGCGACCCCTTCCGCCGCGACGCGCTGAAGAAGCCGAAGCGCCTCCTGCCGAAATACGCGGATTTCACCGTGGAGTAGGGCGCCCTCAGTCGGGAAGCGTCATCCGGCCCTCATCGTCGAGCGGAAAGCCCGGATTCCACGCAACCTCCCAGACATGGCCGTCCGGATCGGCGAAGTAGCCGACATAGCCGCCCCAGAAGACGTCGGCGCCCGGCTTGATCAGCCGAGCGCCCGCCTTCACCGCCTCATCGAGCGCGCGGTCGACCTCGGCCCGGCTGCGGACGTTCTGCGCGATGGTGACCGCGCGGAAGCCGGAATGCGCCGCCTCCGCTCCCAGGTCCTCCGCGAGAGAGGCGCGGGGGTAAAGCGCCAGCGCCACGCCGCCCGCCTGGTAGAAGGCGACGCCTTCGGCTTTTTTCACCGAGCGCTTCCAGCCGAGCCGCTCATAGAAGCCGCGGCTCGCCTCCAGATCGACGACGCCGAGCGTGATAAGGGTGATGCGCTGGTCCATGGCCGCCGCTTTCTCCTCCTCGCGCCAGTGTTACGGCGGTCAGACGAGCGCGGCAAGCCCCTGCGCGAGCGTGAGGAATGCGAGGACGGCGAGCAGGCGCAGAACCCACCGCCGAAACGCCTCCGGGTCGGCTCGGCTGAAGCTGTGCGCGCCGAGCCAGACGCCCGCCACCAGCGCCGGGAGATAGACCGCGAAGCGCAGAATGGCGTCGGCCGTGACCAGCCCCTGGCGCGCCAGAAAGCCGAGGCCGATGACGTCGGTGGCCAGAAAGAACGCGATCAGCGAGGCGCGCCCGATGGTGGCGCCGGCGGGCGAGCTGAAGAAGAAAAGGATGACGGGCGGCCCTCCGGTGCCGAAGGCGCCGTTGAGCAGGCCCGAGACGGCGCCGGTCGCCACCGTCGCGCCCGCGCCCGGCATCCGCTTCAGGGCGTATCCCTGCACCAGCAGCAGCGTCGAGACGAGCACGCACACGCCGAGCGCGACCTTCATCGGCGCCTCGGGCACCGTGGCCAGGAGCCACACCCCGAGCGGCACCGCGACCGTGTACCCGATGAGCAGCACGCCGATGGCGCGCCAATGCACTTCGCGCCAGATCGAGGGCAGGAGGTGCAGGCTGGCGGCGATCTCCATGAGGAAGATCGAGGGGACGATCTCCGCCGGCGGCAGGCGCAAGGAGAGCGCCGTCACCGCCAGGATCGAGAAGCCGAAGCCGCTATAGCCCCGGACGAAGGCCGCGCCGAGGATGCAGACGATGCCATAGGCGATGGTGAAGGCGTCCATTCCTCGAGCCTTGCCCCGCGAAACCGCCGGAGTTTCCCTGTAAATTCCGGGAACCGCCAGGGGCCAGCCGCTCCGCCTCGATGAGTCCAGCGGCCCGAACGGGTCTGGTATCCTGCCCGCCCATGCGCGGGGCGGTCATGATCGGCGGGACGGGGATGCTGGCGGAGGCCGCGCGGGCGATCGCCCGGCGTGCCGAGCGGCTGACGCTGATCGCGCGCTCCCCGCAAGATTTGGCGCGGGAGATCGGCGTGGAGGCTCTTCCCATGGACTGGACGCGCCGGGAGAGCGTCCGAGAGGCCCTTGCCGCGCTCCGGGAGCGGGATGCGCCGGACCTGTTGGTGAGCTGGATCCATGGGTCGGGATTGTGGTGCCTGCCCGAGTTCGAAGCGCTTCTGGCCTCCGGCGCGCGATCGATCCGGGTGCATGGCTCCGCGGCGGGCGATCCGCGGCACGGGATCAAGACCGACCCCGCCCCTCCGGCTCACGTCTTGCGGCAAGACGTCGTGCTCGGCTGGGTGGACGAGCCGCGGGGACGGCGCTGGCTGACCGACCGCGAAATCAGCCAAGGCGTTCTCAAGGCCGTTGGCGATCCGTCGCTGCGAGCCTCGATCGTGGGCTCACTGCGATGACGGGGCTGCGGCTGATCGGATTTCGAGCCTTGCTCGGCGCGGCCGTTTTCGCCGCGCTCCTGGCCGGTTCGCAGGCGGCGGAAATTCAGAAGCGTCCGATCGGAGCGCTGCAGGAAGCGATCTATGCTTTCGCGGTGGCGGAGTATTGCGGGCTTCTGAACCGGGCGGTAGCCGAGGGATTCCACCTGGAGCGAGACTGGATCGTGGCCCGCGACGGCATCACGCCCGAGCGCGAGCGGGCCGACCGCATCGCCGCGACGATGGCCGCGGACTGGCAATACGGCGACCATGGCCTTGGCGGCTATCGCGGCTGGTGCCGGTCGGAGGGCTTGGCGGCGGTCGATCGTTTCCTGAGCTTCCGCGACGCGATGCTCGGGGACTGACCGGACTGTCAGTCCGGATTCGTCGGCGCGGTGTAGCGACGCTCGACCGCGTCGCGGATGCGCGCGCGGCTCTCCTCGGCATCCATGCCGTCGAGCTCGATGGCGGCCGCCTCGCGCGCCAAATCCTCATCCTTGATGCACTCCCGGAACCAGCGCGAATAGTCGCCGGCCTTGAGGTGGTGCATCCAGGTCTCCTCATCGACGCCCTCGGCCATCTGCAGGAACACCGTGAGATTCTGCGCGCGGAGCTTCAGGCGGTTGTCGGCCCCGCGGAACCAGAAGCTGCGTTCCTCCGGAAGGCGCCCTTCCGCGTATTTGCGGGCGTGCCGCTTGCGTTGCTGACGCGGCTCGATGAGGCGGACCAGACGTGTCGTTCCGCCGGCGCGCCTCCACAGCACGCCCGCGCCGGTTTCGAGTTCGCGCGGCAGGCGGGGAGGCGAGCCTTCGCCGAGGACATTCCCGATCTCGTCGGCCAAAGCCTGCGGCTCGCGGCCGATGAGCAGCACCTCGTCCAGGCGCTGAAGCGCCGAGGGTGCGATCTGCTTCGGCTCGACCGTCACCATGACGAGCCCGGTCATGCGCTCCGGGATCGTCAGGGCGACCGAGTCATGTCCCGCCGGAAGCAGGTGATGCGCCTCATCGAGGATGATCCAATGCGGCCGGGCGGTGCGCGCGCGCAGCTCCATCAGTTGCGGGAAGAGCTTGGCGAGAAACGCGGCGCGGTCGGGGAAGGGCAGGCCCACCAGATTGACGACCGCGTTGTCGCGAACGCCGTGGAGCAGCTCCATCACTTCGGACGGGCGCGGGGGGCGCTTGGCCGTTCCGAGCACGACGGCGCCTTCCATATGCTCGTGGTCTCCCTCGGGATCGATGGCGCAATACTGGTACTTGCATTGGCTGAGCCGCTCCATCAGGCCCATCAGGAAGGTCGACTTGCCGCCCCCGGAGCTCCCCGCGGCCAAAAGGACGCAGCCGGGCTCGATCGGCACCGGTTCGCCGTCCGGCGTTTCGGCGAGCGCGACGTGGTGGCGCTTTCGCCGCAGCGCTTTCAAATCGTCCTCGAGGATTCGACCGATCAGCTCGGCGACGCCCGCGCCGCGAGCGCCGCGCGTGACCAGGTCGCATTCATCCTTCACGCTGGGAAGGGCGTTGGCGACGGCCGCGGACGCGCCGCAGAGGCGCAGGAAGGCGTGGTCGTTCTCCGCATCGCC
>DATIDB010000046.1:0-2519 GCA_035456545.1 Alphaproteobacteria bacterium
AACCGTCCATGGTCGGGGCGACTGGATTTGAACCAGCGACCTCCTGCTCCCGAAGCAGGCGCGCTACCGGGCTACGCTACGCCCCGCCGATTTCACACGCTCGAGCTACGTGGCGCGCCCGGAGAGACTCGAACTCCCAACCTTCTGATCCGTAGTCAGATGCTCTATCCAATTGAGCTACGGGCGCTTTTGGGGGCGGAAGGCGCGCGACCGCGAAACGCGGTCGAGCCGTGCGGCCCCGGCCGGGCCGTATCCGCCCGTCTTGTCGGTGAAGGCCGGCCGGTTCCTACACGATGGCGCGGCGGCTTGGCAAGCCTCTGAACGGGTCGCCGCGACCCTGGTCTATTTGCGCTCCTCGCGCCGGGCCAAGGCGTCGAGCTGGCGCTGCAGGGCCTCGAGCTGGGATTTGAGGTCGTCCAGTCGCTGCTCGGCCGACGGCTCCCCCTCGCGCCGCTCGGCATCGCGCCGCGGCTCCGCGCCCGGGCCGAAGGGTGAGAACATCTTCATCGTGCGCTCGAACAGCGCGATGTTCTGCTTGCCCATCTCCTCCAGGTTGGCGAAGGGGAAGATCTGGCCGAAGGTTCCTTGCATGTACTGGCGCATCTGCTCCTGGTTGTGGGCGAAGGACTGCATCGCCTGCTCCAGATAGCGCGGGACCAGGAATTGCAGGTTGTCTCCGTAGAAGCCGATGAGCTGCTTGAGGAAGCTGATCGGCAGGAGGTTCTGCCCTTTGGCCTCCTCCTCGACGATGATCTGCGTCAGGACCGAGCGCGTGATGTCCTCGCCCGTCTTGGCGTCGTAGACGACGAAATCGGCCCCCTCCTTCACCATCCGGCAGAGGTGGTCCAGCGTCACATAGGAACTCGTCGCGGTGTTGTAGAGCCGCCGGTTCGCATATTTCTTGATGGTGATGGGCGGCGGCCCGGCTTCGGCTATTTCGGCCATATGCTTGAAGACGCCTCCGGGCGCCATTCGCGGATGCGGAAAAGATGAGCATATAGGACTCGGGGGTCAGGAACCAGGAGCCAGGGGTGTTGGGCCCGCGCCGTTCCAGGCGCCCAAATCCTGATTCCTGAAACCCGAGCCCTCCACCTATACTAAATCCATGTCCGCCCCCGACGCCGACGAACTGGCCCGCAAGGCCTTGGAGCTGTGGCAGGACCAGCTCGCCGCACTGGCGGGCGATCCCGAGGCGGGGGCGGCCATGGCCAGGCTGGTGGGCCTGGCGGCGCTGGGTCCGGCGGTGGCGATGCGCGCCTTCGCCGAGGCGATGGGAGGGTTGGCGGCGCCCAATGGAGCCGGGGAGCAAAATCGAGGGAACGCCCCGGCTGCGGCAGGGGCCCCGCCCGCTGCCGTTGCATCTCGGCCTGGCGACGACCGCCTTTCTCGGCTCGAACGCCGCCTGGATGCGATCGAGCGGCGCTTGGCCGCTCTCCAACGGGCCTCTGGCGGAGCGCGCCGCCGCGCTGCGGGCGCAGGCGGCAAGTCTCGATCCCGCAAGCCTCGCTGAGGCCATCGGGCGCGAGGGTCGTCGCCGCTACGACCGGTTCCTCGACGGCGTCCTCGCCTATCGGCGGCATCCTTATCGGCGCGAATTGGCCGATCCGCCGGAGCTGTGGCGCGAGGGGTCGACCCGGCTGCTCGACTACGCGCCGGGCGGCGGCGTGCCGGCCTTGATCGTTCCCTCGCTGGTCAACCGCTCCTATGTCCTCGACCTGACTCCTGAGCGCAGCCTGCTCAGGCGCTGGGCCGGGCAGGGACTGCGTCCATTGTTGGTGGATTGGGGGCGCCCGTCGGAGGCGGAGCGCGGCTTCGACCTGACAGCCTATATCCGGCGCCTGGAGCGCGCCCTCGACGCGGCCCGCGCCGCGGCTGGCCGGCCCGTTTCGGCGGTCGGCTATTGCATGGGCGGGCTCCTGGCGCTGGCTCTGGCGCAGCGGCGCGCAGCCGATCTCGGCGGGCTGGTCCTTCTCGCCACGCCCTGGGATTTCCATGCCGAGCGGCCGCATCAGGCGCGGCTGATCGGCGCCGCCCTGCCGGCGCTGGAGCCAATGCTGCGGCAGGCGGGCGAGCTGCCTGTCGATGTGATCCAGGCCCTCTTCGCGGGCCTGGACCCGCTGCTGGTGGTTCGGAAATTCGTCAAATTCGCCGGCCTCGACCCGGCCTCGCCTTCGGCCGCACAGTTCGTGGCGCTGGAGGATTGGCTGAATGACGGAGTGCCGCTGGCGGCCGAGGTGGCCCGGGAGTGTTTGAGCGGCTGGTATGGCGGCAATACGCCGGCCAAGGGGGAGTGGCGTATCGCCGGCCGGCCGGTGAAACCGCGGGAGATCCAGGTGCCCACGCTGATCGTGGTGCCCCATGCCGACCGCATCGTGCCGCCGCCCTCGGCGCTGGGCCTGGTGGCACAGATGCCCCAGGCCACGGTGTTGCGGCCAAACTCCGGCCATATCGGCATGGTGGCGGGCGGCGGCGCTGCGGATCAACTCTACAGACCCTTGGCGGCCTGGCTCGAAGCGTTG
>DATIDB010000047.1:0-2726 GCA_035456545.1 Alphaproteobacteria bacterium
TGGTGCGGACCCGCCCAGATGTAAAGGAAGATCAGCGCCCAGAAATGGATGATCGAGAGCCGGTAGGAATAGACCGGCCGCTCGGCGCGCTTGGGCACGAAGTAGTACATGATCCCGAGGAAACCGGCGGTGAGGAAGAAGCCGACCGCGTTGTGGCCGTACCACCACTGCAGCATCGCGTCCTGCACGCCGGCGAAGAGCGAATAGCTCTTCGCGCCGAAGACGGAGACCGGCAGCGAGAGGTTGTTGCCGATATGCAGCACGGCGACCGTGACGATGAAAGCCAGATAGAACCAGTTCGCGACGTAGATATGCGGCTCGCGGCGCTTGACGATCGTGCCGAGGAAGATCGCGAGATAGGCGACCCAGACCAAGGTCAGCCAAAGATCGACATACCATTCCGGCTCGGCGTATTCGCGCCCCTCGCTGATGCCGAGCACGTAGCCCGAGGCGGCCAGCACGATGAAGAGCTGATAGCCCCAGAAGACGAAGTCGGCGAGGGCCGGGCCGCCGAAGAGCGGCGCGCGGCAGGTGCGTTGCACCACGAAGAGCGAGGTGGCGAGGAGGGCGTTGCCGCCGAAGGCGAAGATCGCCGCGGAGGTGTGCACGGGCCGCAAGCGCCCGAATGTGGTCCAGGGCAGCCCCAGATTGAGCTCGGGAAAGGCGAGCTGCAGGGCGATGAAGACGCCGGCCGCGAAGGCGACGACGCCCCAGAAGACCGTCGCTATCGTGAACTTGCGCACGACCTCTTCGTTGTAGGTCTCGGCGGCGCGCGAGGCTGCGATTGCGGTCATGTCCGGCGTCTCCAGGGGAAAAGAGGACTTACGCGGCGGCGCGCTTCTCGCCGGCGGCGGCTTCGTCTTGCGCGCGCTCGATCGCGTCGTAGACCCTGCGGATCAGACCGAATTCGAAGAGCACCGCGAAGACGAACAGCGCGCCCCCGAAGAGCGCGAGCGCCCCGTCCTCCGCGCGCGACGCCAGAACGAGGCCGAGAAGCCCGATCGCCGCGACCATGATGCCGACCAGCCAGGACGAGACCCTGCTCATGCCTTATCTCCTGTCCGCGGAGGTGGGGAGGACGAGATCGCGATAGGCGTGCCATGTCGCGTGCCCGATCAGGGGCAGCGTCAGCGCCAGGCCCAGATAGAAACTGGCGAGCCCCGCCGCCCCGAACAGCGCGATGAGCGCCGCCCAGCCGATCATCACCCGCCAATTGGCGAGCACCGCCGAGACGCTGGTCGCCATCGCCGTGAAGGCGCCGACGTCGCGGTCGAGGATCAGCGGGATCGATACCGCCGAGATGGCGAAGGCGAATGCGGCGAGCACCGCGCCGACCGCCGTGCCGACCAGGAGGAACGGCACGCCCTTGGCGCTGAAGAAGACGGTGTCGACCAGCATCGCCCAGCTCGGCGGCTCGGTCCCGAAGAAGAGGGCGAAGATCAGGAAGGCGATCCGGATCCAGGCGAGGAAGAAGAGCATGAGCACCAGGCCCATCACCGCAAGCGAGCCGGGCCGCACGCGCCAGGCGCCGAGCGCGTCGGCGAGGCTCGGCCGCCGTCCCGCCTCGATCTGGCGGCTGACCTCGTAGAGGCCGGTCGCCAGCACCGGGGCCACCAGCAGGAATCCGGCGGCCAGCGGCAGCGCGAGATAGAGCCAGTCGAGCGACCACAGCGTCAGGGTGAGGATCAAGCCGCCCCCGACGAAGAGCGCGCCGTAAGCGAGGCTGACGGCTGGAGCGGCCATGAAATCGCGCCAGCCGGCGGCGAGCCACCGCCAGGGGCGCTCGACATCGACCCGCCGCACCGGCAATGCCGGGCTGGCCGAAGGGGAGACAGTATCGCTTGCGGGCACTGGAGACCACCGGATCGGGAGAAGCTCGATCAAGTTATGCATCGCGCCGCCGGAGAGCGCTTTGATCTATCTCAAAGAACCCGGACCCCTTGTTGAGGCACCCTGACTGGCGAGCGAGCCCCCACGGCTTGGAAAGGCGAGTCCCTCGACCATGCGTGAAAGCGTCCCCGCCACGTTATCCGCTCTGGCGGAGCATGCCGGCCATCTCGCATCGGGCGTTTCCCCCGCGCCCGCCGCGCTCGTCGGCGCCCTGCTCCTGGCCGGTCTCGCCGGAGGGGCGGCTCACTGCGCGGGCATGTGCGGACCCTTCGTGCTGGCGCAGACCGCCGGGCGGCTTGCCGCGGTGCCTGCGGAGCGGTTCGGACCGCTGACACGCCTCGGCGGCGCCCTCCTCCTGCCCTATCACCTCGGCCGCATGACGACCTATGCCGGCCTCGGCGCCCTGGGAGGAGCGCTGGCCGGCTCTCTCTCCGAGCTCGCCTGGCTGGGTTGGCTCAAGGTCGCCCTGCTGGGAGTGGCGGCGCTCCTCATGCTCGCCGCAGCCCTGGAAAAGGCCGAGCTCCGCCTGCCGAAGCCGGCCGCGGGCCGGCTCGCCGGGCTATCGACGCGATTGGCGCGCCCGCTTCTTGCCGGGCCTGCCGGGCCCGGGCGGGGCTTCGCCCTCGGCATCGCCCTGGGGTTCCTGCCCTGCGGCTTCCTCTACGGCGCGCTTGCCGCGGCCGCCGCCGGCGGCGATCCCATCATCGGAGCGGCCGCCATGGCCGCGTTCGCACTCGGCACCGCGCCCAGCCTGTTCGCGGTCGCGCTCTTGGGCGAGGCGGCGGGCCGCCGCTGGCGCCGGATCGCCGCCCGATTCGCCCCGGCCGCCTTCACGG
>DATIDB010000048.1:0-4854 GCA_035456545.1 Alphaproteobacteria bacterium
GTCTCCGATCCGGGACGCGGGCTGCCCATCGCAACCATCGGCGATCTGCAATAAGCGCCTTCAGCCGCGCTTGCCGCGGATCATGCGAATGATGGCGGAGAAATCGGTCTGCGCGTTCCCCGCGCCGACGAAGAGCCCATAGAGCGCGGCGGCTTCGGCCCCGAGCGGCGTCGCCGCCCCGCCGGCGATCGCCGCTTCCTGCGCCAGCCGCAGGTCCTTCAGCATCATCGCCGCGGTGAAGCCCGGCCGGTACCCGCGATTGGACGGCGCGCTCGGCACCGGACCGGGCGCCGGGCAATAGCTGGTGAGGGACCAGCACTGACCCGAGGATTTCGAGCTGATCTCGAACAGCTTCTCGGCGGCGAGCCCCAGCCGCTCCGCCAGGACGAAGGCCTCGCAGACCGCGATCATCGAAACGCCGAGGATCATGTTGTTGCAGATCTTGGCCGCCTGCCCCGCCCCGGCGTCTCCGGCATGGATCACAGCCTTGCCCATCGCCTTGAGGATCGGCTCCGCCCGCGCGAAGCCCTCCGCCGGTCCCCCGACCATGAAGGTCAGGCTCGCCGCCGCCGCGCCCGCCACCCCGCCCGAGACCGGCGCGTCGAGAAGAACGAGGCCGCGCCCGGCCGCCTCCCCGTTGAGGCGACGGGCGGTGGCGACATCGATGGTGGAACAGTCGACGAGCAGCGCGCCGGCGCCCGCCTGGGCGACCAGTCCGGCCGGTCCAAGATAGACCGCCTCCGCTTCGCGTCCCGAAGGCAGCATGGTGATGACGATCTCGGAACCGGAGAGGGCGGCCCGTGCGTTGGGGGCCGCCTCGGCCCCGGCGGAAACGGCCGCGGCCACCCGCTCGGCCGACAGATCGAAGGCCGCGACGGAATGGCCCGCCTTGACGAGGTTCGCGGCCATCGGGCCGCCCATGTTGCCGAGGCCGATGAACCCGATCCGCGCCATGCCGGCCCTCCTTCAGTCGGGGAATTCGAGCTCCCGCTCCAGGGGAGCGAAATAGCAATCGACCGCCGCGTCGCTCACCGCCTCCAGGCGGTCGGGCGACCAGCGCGGCCGCTGGTCCTTGTCGATCACCACCGCGCGCACGCCTTCGAAGAAGTCGCCGCCGGCCATGAAATGCTGCACCAGCCGAAACTCCAATCGCATGGCCGTCTCGAAATCGGGAAGCGTCCGCCCCAGCCGCAATTGCCGCAAGGCCACCTTGAGGCTCGTCGGCGATTTTGCCCGAAGGATCGCCGCGGTCGCATCCGCCCAGTCGGTGCCCTCGGCTTCGAGCGCGGCGAGGATGCGCTCCATGGTCGGCTCGCAAAAGCAGCGGTCGATCGCGGCGCGGTGGGGCGCAAGGCTCGCGGCGCCGGGATCGGCCGTGAAGCGGCGCAGCAGCGCATCGATGCCCGCGGCGTCGGCAGCCTCGGTCAGCGAGGATTCAAGCTCATCGATGCGGGCGCTCGGCACCATCGCCTCGGCCAGGCCGAGCGCGACGAGATCGGCGGCCTGCAGCCGCGCGCCGGTCAGGCCGAGATAGAGCCCGCTTTCGCCCGGACAGCGCGACAGAAGCCAGGTGGCGCCGACATCGGGGAAGAGGCCGATGCCGGTCTCGGGCATGGCGAAGACGGTCCGCTCGGTCACGACGCGATGAGAGCCATGAGCGGAAATGCCCACCCCTCCGCCCATGACGATCCCGTCCATCAGGGCGACATAGGGCTTTGGAAACCGGAAGACGTTGCGGTTGAGAACGTATTCCTCACGGTAGAAGGTGTCGGTGTAGGCGCTTCCCGGACCGGCCTCGTAGAGCGCTCGGACATCGCCGCCGGCGCAGAAGGCGCGCGAGCCCGCGCCGCGGATCGCGACCAGCGCAATCCGCGGATCGGCCGCCCATTCCTTGAGCCTGCGGTCGAGCCGCCGCGACATGTCCAATGTCAGCGCGTTCAGGGCCTGCGGCCGGTTGAGGCGGATCAGGCCGAGCCTGCCGCGCCGCTCGAACAGAATATCGTCTGCGCTCATGTCATCCGGCGGCAAGGCGGCGGGCGATGATCAGGCGCATGATCTCGTTCGTCCCTTCGAGGATGCGCAAGACGCGCATGTCGCGCAGGAAACGCTCCATCGGGAAGTCCTTGAGATAGCCATAGCCGCCATGGAGCTGCAGCGCGTCGTCGACCACCTGGTAGCCGAAATCGGTGGCGACGCGCTTGGCCATGGCCGCATGCAGCGTCGCCTCCGGCCGCTTGCCTTCGAGCGAAACCGCCGCGCGATGGACCAGGAGCCGTGCCGCGTCGAGGTCCGTCGCCATATCCGCCAGCCTGAATTGCAGCGCCTGGAAATCCGCGAGCTTTTTCCCGAACGCCTTGCGCTGCTGCATATAGGTTTGCGTCGCCTCCAGGCAGGCGCGCGCTCCGCCCAGCGCGCAAGCGGCGACATTGACCCGCCCGCCGTCTAGGCCGCGCATGGCCAGAGCGAAGCCCTCGCCCTCCGCGCCAAGCCGCGCCGTGTCCGGCACCTCGACCCCGTCGAGGATCACCATGGAGGTCGGCTGGTTGCGCCAGCCGAGCTTGCGCTCCGGCTTGCCGAAGGAGAGGCCGGGCGCGCCCTTCTCGACGAAGAAGGCGGAAATGCCCTTGGCGCTCTCGTCGCCCGTCCGCGCCATGACGAGATAAAGGTCGGAGGCGCCGCCCCCGGAGATGAACGCCTTGGTGCCCGTAAGGCGGTAGCCGCTATTGGTGCGCTCGGCGCGGGTCTTCAGCGCCGCCGCATCGGAACCTGAGCCCGGCTCGGTCAGGCAGTAGCTGGCGAGGATCTCGAGGCGCGCCAGTCTCGGCAGGTATTTCGTGCGTTGCTCCTCGCTTGCGAAGCTGTCGATCATCCAGGCGACGAGATTCTGGATGGACAGGAACCCCGCGGTCGGGACGCAGGCCGCCGACAGCTCCTCGAAAATCAGCGCCGCCTCCAGCCGCCCGAGGCCCGAGCCGCCATATTCGGGCCGCGCATAGATCGCGGCGAAACCGAGCTCGGCCGCCTTGCGCATCGCCTCGACGGGAAAGGTCTCCTCCTCGTCCCAGCGTCCCGCATGCGGCGCGATCTGCTCCGCGGCGAAGTCCCGCGCCAGATCGCGGATCGCCCGCTGTTCCTCGCTCAGCTCGAAATCCATCGCCACCCCCTCATAAGAAGGCGGCGATCATAGGAGCGGGCCCAGGGCCGAGCAACGGAGGTTTGCCCCGCATCGCCCATCGCCTAGGATGGGCCTTGAGGAGACCTCCCATGCGCGAACGCAAGCCCCAGCCCTTGACCCCAGCCTATGCCGCCGCGGACGAGCGCCCGCTCGAAGCCTTCCCGCGCATCCGCATGCGGCGGAACCGGGCGGAGCCCTGGCGCCGGCGCCTCGTGGCGGAAAGCCGGCTCAGCGTGGACGATCTGATCTGGCCGGTCTTCGTCCGCGACGGATCGAATATTGCCGAGCCGGTGCCCTCGATGCCGGGCGTGGAACGGCTCAGCATCGACCGGCTCGCCGACGCGGTCGGCGCGGCGGCGGAGCTCGGCATTCCCGCCGTCGCCCTCTTCCCGCAGACGCCGATTGGCCGCAAGACGCCCGGCGGGGAGGAGGCCTGGAATCCGGAGAACCTGGTGAACCGCGCGATCCGCGCGATCAAATCCGCCGTTCCGGATATCGGGGTCATATGCGACGTGGCGCTCGATCCCTATACCAGCCACGGCCATGACGGGATCATGGTCGAAGGCGAGATCGTCAACGATCCGAGCCTGGAGGCGCTGGTGCGCCAGGCGCTCTCGGAAGCCGAGGCGGGCGTCGACATCGTCGCGCCCTCGGACATGATGGACGGGCGCGTGGGGCGCATCCGCGACGCGCTCGACGCCGCCGGCCATGAGCGCGTCGGCATCCTCGCCTATGCGGCGAAATACGCCTCCGCCTTCTATGGCCCGTTCCGCGAGGCCGTGGGCTCGAAGGGCGCGCTCGTCGGCGACAAGGGCACCTATCAGATGGACCCGGCGAATTCCGACGAGGCGCTCAGGGAGGTGGCGCTCGATCTGGCCGAGGGCGCCGATATGGTGATGGTGAAGCCCGGCATGCCCTATCTCGACATCCTGCGGCGGGTGAAGGAGCGCTTCGGCGTGCCGACCTTCGCCTATCAGGTGAGCGGCGAATACGCGATGATCCTCGGCGCGGCCGAGCGCGGGTGGATCGACGGCGAGAAAGCGATGATGGAGGCGTTGATCGCCTTCAAGCGCGCGGGCGCGGACGGCGTTCTCACCTATGCCGCGCCTGCCCTCGCGCGGCGGCTCAAGAGCGGCTGAGCGTCGCCGCGAATGCGAAAATCGTCGGCAGCGACAGGAAGACGGCGCCGGCGAGCCAGATCCAGGCGGAAGCCGGCGTGTTCGCCGCGCCCGTGACGCGCTCGTAGATCGCGGCGGGGACGCCGCTAACCACCAGCGTCGTCACCGCCAGCGCCATCCCGCCGGCCATGACCACCACGCCCTGCCCGGCCTCCGCAAGGACGGGGAAGAGGAACGGCACCACCCTCCAGGCGATCGGAACGAAGGGGGAGAAAAGTCCGTTCAGCAGCGAGACCAGCATCGCAGCCGCCACGATATGCCTGGTCTCCATCGCCGCCCCTCTTCCCTCGCCGACCCGCGCGCGATTCTAGAGCGGTGTTCCGTAAGATTGAAGCATCTGCGCCGGAGGGATTTTGTGCTGCGGGCAGGAGCGGGGCGCCGCCTTGTGGCCGGGCGCTACAGGCAAGCCCCGCGACGAACCCGCGGCGCAAAAGGCCCCGGCCCCTTCGGGGTTGCGCCCCGGCAGGCGACGGCGGCGTTGCGCCGCTCGCCCGATGCGCC
>DATIDB010000049.1:0-7038 GCA_035456545.1 Alphaproteobacteria bacterium
AAGGCGAGGAAGAACAGCGCCGTCTTCGGATTGAGCAGATTGACCACGACCCCGTCGACGAACAGGCGCGCCAGGCTCCGCGGGGCGACGGCCGCGGCCTGAGCGCGTTCGCGCGAGAAGATCGCACGCAGGCCGAGCCAGATCAGATAGGCCGCGCCCACATACTTCACGACCGAGAAGGCCAGCGCCGAGGACATCAGCAGCGCCGAGAGCCCAAGCACGGCCGCCGTCACATGCACGAGGGTCGCCGCCTGGATCCCGAGCATGGAGACGATCCCGGCGAGCCGACCCTGCGTGACCGACCGGGTCACGATGTAGAGCACGGCCGGGCCGGGCGTCACCAGAAGCGCGACGCTCGCAAGCACGAACAGTCCCAGATTTCCCCAGCTCGGCAGAACCACGGCGGCGATCTCCAGACGGCCACTCTCTCGACCCTGCGCCCGACCAGGCTTGTGGCCGAACGTGGCGTGCCACATGAAGCCCCCGCGCTCGATAGATGGCAAGACGCAAATCCGGCCGGAACCCCTGTGGCGCCGCCGGCGAGCTTCTTCCCTACGCCCACTCCACGGGTGCCCGTTGCGGTGATGCGCTCGGTCGCACTAATGTTCGCTGGTAGGCCTCGATCCACCCGATGAGACCCTTCGGCGCGAGAGGCTTGCGGGGTTATGCCGGGTCCAGGAAACCCAAAACACATCGATCGCGATCGTTCAGCCAAGTCATAATCCATGAGGTATCGGCGGCCAATTCTCCTTCTCGTCATCGCGGCCCTGCTTCCGCTGGTGATCCTCGCGTCAGGCCTCGCGGTCGCCTGGATTTTGCAGAGGCAGGAGACCATCGAGAACGACGCTCTGGACCGGGTCGAGCGCACCGCCGCCATGGTGGAGGGGGAGCTGTCGGCGCAGATCGTCCCCCTGCAGCTTCTGGCGCAGAGTCCCCTTCTGGATGGACCCATAGACGAGGAGGCGTTTTTCGATCTGGCGCAGCGGTTCCGGAGCGAGCGTCTGCTCTGGGCCGCGGTCGTGCTCTCGGACTTGCAAGGCAACCGGCTCGTCGACGTGCCGGCCCCAGTCACCGGATCGCCGGGCAAGATCGTCGACGGCCAGAGCCATGACGAGGTGCTGCGAAAGCGCGTGCCGGTGATCGGAGGAATCCTGCGCGGTCCCCGCAATCGACCTGCCTTCGCCATCCGCGTTCCCGTCATCCGCAACGACCGGATCGTGTATGTGCTCTCGGCCGTGCTCGAGCCCGACGCGATCCGCAAGCTTCTCCTGGCGAACGATCTTCCCTTCGGATGGCTGGGCGGGGTCGTCGACGCTCAGGGGCGGCTGGTCGCGCGAACGACCGGCCCACCCGAGCTCATCGGCGAGCCGGCGAGCGCCAGCGTTCGCGAAGCCGTGGCCACGTCGTCCGGAGGGCTCTACGAGGGATTTACGCTCGAGGGCGCGCCAACCGTCACCGCCTTTCGCGTTCTGCCGGAGTCCGGCTGGTCGGTCCATATCGGAGTTCCTCGCTCGGCGTTTCTGGCGCCCTTGCGTCGGTCGGCGCTGCTGCTGGTCGGCGCCGGAGCCCTCACGCTGGGCCTGGTCCTGATCTTCCTGGTGCTGCTTTGGCGCGAGCTGGGCGTGCGCAGGCGCGCCGAGGCCGCCCTCGACGAGCGTCGGCGGCTGGAAGCGCTGGGCCGCATCACCGGCGGCGTTGCGCATGATTTCAACAACCTGCTGATGATCGTGCAAGGCAGCGCCGAGGCGTTGCGTCGCCGCATACCCGATGGCGAAAAGGCGGCGACCTACACCGACGCCATCATCGCCGCGGCGGAACGCGGCGAGGCACTGACGCGGCAACTCTTGGCCTTCGCCGGGCGCAGCTCCAGCGAGCCGGCGACCATCCGCCTGCAGGACCGGCAGGGCGAGCTGGCGACGCTCATCAAGCAATCCACGCGGGGCGACATCAATGTCTCGGTTTCGGTGCCCGACGGGCTTTGGCCGGTGCATGTCGATGTCAGCGCCCTGGACATCGCGCTCATCAATCTCGCCGTCAATGCGCGCGAGGCGATGCCGGACGGCGGATCGGCCGTTTTGTCCGCGCGAAACAAGACACTGCGTCCCGGCGATGACGAAGGCACCGGCCTTACGGGGGACTTCGTCGCAGTGAGCCTCAGGGACAGCGGGCACGGCATCCCGCCGCAGCACATCGGTCGGATCTTCGAGCCGTTCTTCACCACCAAGGATCGGGGAACCGGTCTCGGGCTGAGCCAGGTCTACGGCTTCGCCAATCAGGCCGGTGGCTCCGTCTCGGTCTCGAGCACCGGCAAGGGCACGGCGGTGACCCTCTACTTGCCGCGTTCGGAAAGAGAGCCCGCGCCGCGCTCGGAGCCGATGGCCGCTCTCGACAAGGCTCGGCCAAGCCGGGGGCGCGCGCTGCTCATCGAGGACAATCCCGATGTCGCCCGCGTCGTGGCGGGGATGCTCGCCGACGTCGGATTTTCGGTGAGCGCGGCGAACGGCGATGCCGAAGCGTTCGCGGCATTGGAGCGGAGCGGGGCGTTCGACCTGGTCCTCTCGGACATCGTGATGGAGGGGGCCTCCGGTCTGGAGATCGCGCGCGAGATCCGCAAGCGATATCCAGGGCTGCCCATCGTGCTTATGACCGGGTACAGCGAGGCCTTGCAGAAGGGCTCGCCCGACGGGCTGCCCGTTCTGGCGAAACCGTTCAGCAGCAACGAACTGGAGACGGTTCTCCAGCAGGTGCAAGGCCGCCGAGCCGAGACGGCGGCGGTCTAGCCGCGGATACTTCCCTTGTCGGGCCGGGTTCGGCGCGCCTATGCGGGCCCTTCGAACTTCGAGGCGTGTCTTATGAAGAAGGCGCCTCGCGCCGGCCGCGACGATCGAGGCTACGATGCGGGTTCCGGTTCGGGCTTGAAGCTCTGCAGCGCCTGCCGCGCGGCCGCCGCGGCGGACTCGCCGCCTTCGGAGACATGCACGGTCGGGAGCGCGAATCTGATGCCGTTCGCGTCGAAGGACTTCTTGATCAGGGCGTAGGCCTTGCGGCGGATCACGAACTGTTCGCCCGGCCGGGTCATCATCTTCATGCGAAGCTGGATGGCGAAATCGCCGAACTGCTCCACCCCTTGCATCTTCAGGGTCTCGAGGAGATTCGGCCCGAACTCCGGATCGGCGGCCAGCTCCTTGCCGATCTGCTTGATCAGCTTCTTCGCCTTCTCCAGATCGGTGTCGTAGGTGACGCCGACGGTCAGCTTGTCGATCACCCAGTCGCGGCTCATGTTCTGCACCGCGCCGAGCTCCCCGAACGGCACGGTGTAGAGCGGCCCCCGGTGGTGGCGGAGCTTGACCGAGCGCAGGCTGAAGGATTCGACGGTGCCCTTGTAGTTGCCGCTTTGGATGTACTCGCCGACCCGGAAGGCGTCGTCGAGCAGGTAGAACATGCCGCTGATGATGTCTTTCACCAATGTCTGCGCGCCGAAGCCGATGGCGACGCCGACCACGCCGGCGCCGGCGATCAAGGGGCCGATCTCGATGCCGATCGCGGAGAGCACCATCATGGCCGCCATCGCCAGGAGCACGATCGCGAGCAGGTTGCGGAAAATAGGCAAGAGTGTGCGCAGCCGCGCTCGCCGGCGCGCCTCTTCGCTGGTGGCCCGGTCGGGCGTCTGCGCTTCGGCGATCTTGCGGTCGATGATGACCTTGGCGAGGCGCCAGAGGAAATCGGCGATCAGTATGATCACCACGGCGCTCAGAGCGCCGCGGGCGAGCCGGGTCCAGAGCGTGTCGCTCGCCGTGAGCGCGATCAGGTCGATTCCCAGCAAATAGGCGAGCAGCAGCGCCGTCCCGACCAGGATGGCGGCCCGCAAGCCGCGCTCCGTCGAAACGATGTAAAGGCTTTGCCTCTCGGTTGGGGAGGCCGCCGCTCCCTCTTCGCCAAGGACATGCTGGACCGCTCTGCGCGTCGCGCCCAGCGCTTTGGGCAGGGGAACGAGAATCGCAAGCAGCCAGAAGGCGTTCATGGCTCCGGCCACCCACAGCGCCCAGAGCAGGACCAGATACGCCGATACGAGGAAAGAGGCGGCCTGCCGGCCGATGCCGATGCGCCGAGACGCGGCGGGTTGGCGCGCCGGAGGCGAGGGCCTGCGCCACGTCGCCTCGAGCCCGATCGCCAGCAACCCGAGGCCCAGCAGATAGGCGACCAGTTTCCGCCCCTCCGGAAACAGCCCGAGGATTCCGAGAAGCGTCACCGTCACATAGCCGAAGGCGAACCATCCGATGAAAAGGCCGAGGCGCAAGTGCCAGAATCGTGCGGCGGAGTCCGTCATCGGCAGGACCCGCAGGCGCCCGGCTTCGGGGTCGCTTCGGTGCGCCGGCGCCAATAGGAAGCGGCCGATCGCGAGCGCCAGCCTGAGCGCAAGAAACGCAAGCAGGTATCCCAGCACGATATCGCGCAGCAGCGGCGGCCAGCGGAAGGGGAGGAACGCGCCGATGCTGCCGATCGCGAAAGCGGCGACGAGTCCTATTCCATAGGTCAGGCGCGCGAGGAGCGCGCGCAAGCGGCTGCCCGTCGTTCCGACGGCCAGGTTGGCGATCCAGTCCCGCATGCCGCGCGTCAAATGGCGGAAGATCCATTCGACGATGAAGCCCAACAGGACGAAGAAAGCGATGAGGAGCGCGGCGCGCACGAGCCCGGTGTCCTGGAACTCCAGCCGCAGGATGGCCCAGACGCGCTCGAGCTCATGCGGCAGGCGCGGGAGCGCCGCGGCGAGACCCGAGAGAGTGGCGCGGATGCGGTCGATGCGGCTCGACACCATGTGCGGCGACATCATCGGCGCGCCTTCCGCAGCCGTAGGCGCGGCGGGCGGAGCTTCCTGCCGCTGGCGCTCCAGCCAGGCGCGCACCTCGGGATCGTCGAGGAGATCCAGGAAGAGGCGGATTTGCGGAGCGGAGTCGGGGTTCGCGCCAGGCGCCGCTTCCTGCGCCCGCGCCGTTGCGGCTAGGAGGACGCAGGCGAGCAAAAGCGCCGCCGCGCATCCGCGCCTCCAGCCGGTCAGAATGCGGCTTTCGATGAACTGGACTTTGGCCATGCCCCCGCCCTTTGCCGTTCCCGCCCCTCCCGGGAGGGCCGCGGGTTTCCCGTCGCGCGATGGGCCCTAGTGTACTCGCGTTGCCGCGTGAGGACGCCAAGCGCGGGAATGAGTAGTAGTAGCACGGATTTCGGTCCGCAATCGCGCTGCGAGCAACCCGGGCGGCGGGACGGGGACCCAGCTCGGGGCCAAAGGAGCAATCGCCTCGGCGCCTCCTCCGAAGGCTCGCTGACCCGCTCCTCGCGCAGGGAGTAGGATCGAGCGGAAGCCGCGACCCGGGATAAGGGAGGTCCCATGAAACTGACGGTCGAGCAGCTCGCCGAATTCGAGGAGGAGGGATTTCTCTTCCTGCCCGGCGTCTTTTCGACGGAGGAGATGGATCTCCTGAACTCGCAGCTTGGGCGCATCTTCGCAGAGGACAGGCCGGAGGTGATCCGGGAAAAGGATTCGGCCGCGCCTCGCTCCGCTTTCTATGTGCAGACCTGGAATCCGGTCTTCGCCCTGCTGGCGCGCCATCCGCGCCTGGTCGAGCCGGGCATGCAGATCCTGGGCTCTGACAAGCTCTATATGCACCAGTTCAAGATCAACGCGAAGGCCGCCTTCGACGGCGCCGTCTGGCAGTGGCACCAGGATTACGCGACCTGGTTCAACGACGACGACATGCCGGCGCCGCGCGCCATGAACATCGCGCTGTTCCTCGCCGAGGCGAACGAGTTCAACGGCCCTCTGATGTTCATCCCGCGCAGCCACCGCCGGGGCCGCCTGGAGGCGGGGCACGACGTGACGACCACCAGCTACCCGCTCTGGACCATCGACAACGAGACGATCGCTCGGCTGGTGGAGGAGGGCGGCATCGTCGCGCCGAAAGGGCCGCCGGGCTCGATCCTGTTGTTCCACGGAAACCTGGTGCATGCTTCGGGCAGCAATCTCACACCGTGGTCGCGCTGGATTCTCTACCTGTCGCTGAACCGGTGCGACAACGCGATCCGCCGGTTCAAGCGCCCGACCTGGATCGCGAACCGCGATTTCACCCCGATCGAGATGCTGCCGGACGGCTGCCTTCTCGACTACCGGCGCGCTGTGGCCACAGCCGCGCAGTGACGGGGCGAACGCGCTTCTAGTCCGCAGCCGCTTCGCCGGTCGGGGCGAAGGCGTGCTGGTGGATATGCTGCTGCACCTCTCTCAGATGCGCGTACATGGCCTTGCCCGCGCGCTCGGCGTCGCGCCCCGCGATGGCGCCCGCGATTTCGGCATGGAAATCGGCGAAGACCGCCTGGCGCTTGTAGCAGCGGCCGTTCTCGCCCAGCCGCTGCCAGCCGATGTCGCGCCGGCTCTCGCCGATGGCGTCGAAGACCGCCATGAACAGCGCGTTGTGCGAGGCCTCGACGACGGCGCGGTGGAACGCCGCGTCGGCGCGCTCGTACTCCTCGGCCCCTTTGGCGGCGCGGGTCTCCTCGGACAGGCGCAGCAGCGCACGGATCTCGCAGGGCGAGGCGCGGACCGCGGCAAGCCGCGCCACGATCGGCTCCAGCGCAAGGCGCAGCTCGATCACCTCCGGCGGGCTCGTATGCTCTGCGATACGGTCGAGCGCGACCGGCTCGCTCCTGGCCTGTCGCAGGAAGGTGCCGCGGCCCTGCTCGCGCGTGATGCGGCCCTCGCGCTCCAGCACCTCCAGCGCCCGCCGCAGCGAGCGGCGGCCGATGCCCAGCTCGCCGGCGAGCCTGCGCTCCGGCGGCAGGCGACCGCCGCCGAAGGCGCCATCCTCGAAAAGGCCGCGCAGCCGAGCGACCGTATCCTCCAGACGCTCCATGAGAGAACTCCCAAGGGCTCCGATCCGATCTGATACCATCTCCTCAAATTGGTTTCAATGTGGTCTCGGGTGTGAGGCTTGGATCAGGGATTGGTCTCGCGAATGGCTACAGTATTGCGAGAGATGCACGGAAACTGAC